>JAZUHW010000001.1:0-140545 GCA_045641865.1 Candidatus Nanosyncoccus sp.
CACCGACAAGGTTCTTGACCTCTACGCTGGTGTCGGCACTATTGGCCTCTCCGTCGCCCGTGACAAACAGCCGAGTTTAGTTGAATGTGATAAATTTGCTTTTCAAGAATAAGAAAAAAAAGCTTCTGGCACTAATGCCCAGGCTATTCTTTCTAATTCCGAGGACGCTCTCGACTTTATCACCTCCGACCAAGCCGTGATCGTTGATCCACCACGTGCCGGCTGCCACGCTAAACTATTAGAGCGTCTATTAGAGCAAAAACCACCTACGATTATCTATCTGTCTTGTAACCCAGCCACCCAGGCCCGCGATCTCAAAATCCTCGAAAAATGTTATAAAATTGATCAAATCACTCCTTTCAACTTCTTCCCTAGAACTCCGCATCTCGAAAATCTCGCTATTCTCAAATTATCTTAAAACATCAAAAAGCCCCCAAAACCTTGGAGGCTATATGATGAGAATGGGCTATTCGCCCATTTGGTCTACCTCTTTAATAAAGCTTTCTAGATCTTGTTTTTTACCTTTTTGAAGTCCGGACCAACGGTAACGTGCTTGCGTTCGCACTCCTCAGAGTACCACTTCTTCAGTATTTTCGAGTAAAATTCAGCAGTCTCTGACGTCAATGGGTTTGATACCACATTTTTTGCCACAACGATTCATATCTTTGACAAGACTCGTGAATTTACCTTTGTAGGGGAATTTTTTATCTTCTTTCTCCCTTACTCGTGCAAGGTAACGGCTGTCGAAATATTCGGCTAAATCCGCGATGCAGCCTCAATACTGTGCTAACTCTTTCTTGCTTTGCTTTGTCATGATATTCTCCTTCCAAACTCACGGCAATAACAACCACAGCAAACTTTAAGAGGTAAAACTTTAAAGTGCTTGGCATTATTACCACCTGACAATTACGTATTCTTATTATATCACAATCATCGGTATGCTAAAATATACTTATGAAGCCAAACGCCAAACAACAAGAAGCCATTGGATATCTCGAAGGGCCTTTGTTGGTTTTGGCTGGGCCGGGAACAGGAAAGACTCAGCTCCTGAGCGAGAAAGTCGCCTATATCTTACGGAAAACTGACACTGCGCCCGAAAATATTCTCTGTTTGACTTACACTGAAAACGCTACGCTCAATATGCGCGACCGTTTGATTGAAATCGTCGGCGCCGATGCACATAAGGTTAATATTCACACCTATCATGCGTTCGGTGTAACGCTTTTGCAGCAATATCAACAATATAACCCTCAATTCACCCGTTCGCTCGATGATATGATTGATGAAGTTACGCAATTTAAGATTGTCAATGACATCATTAATAAATTACCAAATGACGATATTTTGCGTCATCATAGTAATCAGATTACTAATCTGGGCGACATCGTCCAGACCATTGGTGAAGCCAAAGCCGCCTGTTTAACCGCTGATGATTTAATGAAAATTGCCGAATGTAATTTGGAAGAAACCGCCAAAATTAACGCGGCCTTAACGCCGATTTTAGCAAAAGTTGTGCCACGCATGCCACTAGATAAAGCCTTGGCTGAGGTTTATGAACCAGCCGGCGCTGAATTAGCTAAATTTACTTCTTCCACGCCGATTGTTAAGCAAATTGAACGCGAAGCCAACACTATTGCACGTGATTTACATGATGCTATTGACGAAGCTCAAAATGGCGAAAAACCCCGTCTCACACCTCTTACTGATTGGAAAAGAAAATATTTTGAGCTGGATGGGGATGGCAACCATCGATTAAAAAATATTGTCGCTACCAAAAAACTCATTAGCCTGGCTAATATTATGGCTCAATACCAAGAATACCTCGAAAAAAGTGGTTTATATGATTATGCCGACATGATTCAGCTAGCGATTGAGTTTTTGGCCGACGATCGTGGCTTTCGCTTGACGATGTCCGAACGTTACCAATATATTTTACTGGACGAGTTCCAAGACACTAATCCGTCACAATTCCAGTTGGTCAAACATTTAACTGATTATGAAAACCCGCAAGTGATGGCAGTGGGCGACGACGATCAAGCAATTTGTGAATTTCAGGGCGCCAACGCCTCGAATTTGATTGATTTTCAGAATTATTACAAAGCGAAAACAATTGTTTTGGAAGAGAATTATCGTAGTACACAAGATATTCTCGACTTATCCCGCCATGTCGCCGACCAAATCGAAGATAGTTTCGCGAAGAAACATCGCATTAATAAAAAGCTAATCGCCAAAACGGCTACTGGCCAAATTGCGCGCCATCAGTTTGTATCTTCCGACGCCGAATACGCTTGGGTGGCACAGCAAATCGCCGAGCTCGTCAAACAGGGAACAAAGCAATCCGAAATCGCCGTGATTGCGCCAAAACACAAACTCCTTTTGCCGATTTTACCGTACTTTGAGCGCTATAAAAAAGTTAATATTACCTACGAAAAACATGACGATATTTTTACTGATCCTCGCATCGCACAACTACTTAAATTAGCCCATTTTGTCTATGATTTGTCGCAAGAAAAAAATCCGGCGCACAATTGGCTAGAAATTCTATCCTTCCCATTTTGGCAAATCCCATCCACTGCCGCTCTGGCAACTGTCCATGAAAAATCTGGTCTTAAAACTCTCGATTATTTCCTAAAATCTAAAGACGAACAAATTCAAAAAACCGCCAATTTCATCGGTCGTTTAGTGCAATTATCTTACGACTCACCTCTGGAATTAATGATTGATTACATGCTCGGCGTGATTGAGACTCCAAACGACAAACAAAAATCCCCATTCCTCGATTTTTATAAAGATCAGGGTTCCGATTATGCGGTCTTTGAACTTTATGAGCATCTATCTGTGCTACTTAATGCCGTCAAGAAACACACTCGCAACAATAATGCTCGTTTAGCCGATTTAATTACATGCCACGACGATTATGTTTTTGCCAACCATCCGCTTTACAGCACCAGTCCTTATCATCTGGATGACAATTCGGTACAATTAATGTCCGTTCATAAAGCCAAAGGTCTTGAATTTAAACACGTATTCTTAATTTCAGCAGACAACCAATCTTGGGGCAAATCGGCCGGCAACAATAATACTTTTGTATTACCAAAAAACTTAATTGAGATTCGTCACACCGGCCAAACCGAAGACGAACATTTGCGTCTGTTGTTTGTGGCAATGACGCGTGCCAAAACCGACTTGACTTTCACTAGCGCCGAAGCCGATTTTACGGGCAAACCACGCCTACCATTGGCTTATCTCATCGGCACCGAAGACAAAGTTCCAATTGCCACACACGAACCGGGCAATGATTTAGATAACTTGGCAGCCAATTTGCAGACTCATTGGCTGTCGGCTTATTACCATACTGAACCAGAACTACGTGCTTTGCTCAAAAAACGGGTGGAAAATTACAAAATTACCGCTACGGACCTAACTACTTTTATTGATATTCAATATAGTGGGCCAATGACCTTCTTTGAACAAAAAATTCTTAAAGCTCCGTCCGAGCCCCAGAGCATCAATTTGACACTTGGTAATGTGATCCACGCGGTTTTTGAAAAAATCACCAAGCAACACCTAAGTGATGAAGAAGCAATGAAGTTCTTTGAAGAGCGCCTCAAAGAAGAAAATCTTTTGCCAGCTGATTATGATTGGCTCCACACTAAGGGAATCAACACACTTAAAGCTGCTCTACCCAAATTCGGCGATTTACTCCGTTCTGACCACGCTGTAGCTGAGCTAGATTTTCACTCTGAGCATCTACAAATTGATAATATGCAAATTACCGGTAAAATCGATCATTTGCAAATTGATAAAGCCAACAAAACTATCACGGTTTATGATTTTAAGACTAGCAAACACCACAAACCTGGCCCCAAAGCAGGCTGGAAAACTGACACTGCGCTCTTTAAATATGGTTTACAGCTCGAATTTTACAAATTATTATTGATGACTTCACCACAATATCGGGGCTATCAAATTAACGAAGGCCACATTTTATTCGTCGCACCAGATGAAGAGGGAAATGTCACCGACGAAACTTACCAATTTACTGACAAATCACATGAGGAATTCTTCCAGTTGCTTACTAAAGTTTATGGACATATTACTTCGCTTGATTTTTTGGATGACCCGAAACTGGCCCTGCATTCAGACGACAACCGTGGCAAAAAGGAAGTTTTTGACTTCGCCAAGCTACTCTCTGAATAGACCCATATGCTATAATTAAGACATGAAGAAGCAAGCAACTAAAAAATCAAAGTCTAATACTAAATCTAAATCAGCTTTCAAGGCTAAAATGCTACATTTTGCCGACCGTCGCCAGCACACGGTTGTAGAAAATCTGCGTCTTGCAGCCGTCATCCCATTGATTTTTCTGATTATTGGTATTTTCTTGCCTTTTGTAACGGCAACTCTGAAAATGTCGGCCAGTAGCAATACTAGAGAAGTCACGATCCTGCAACCCGAAAACCCAGCTGTTGAGGTTTCGCTTGGTGATTTCGTCACCCATAAACCTCTCAGCCAATTTGCAATTTTCGGTCACGAACTTGGTGACGTCCAATTTCTCGGCCTCAATGTCTATGATACTTTGACCCGTCCTTTCCCAACTTTTGATAAACTTAATCAACTAGACCAATCTGCTGACGGAAAAGTTGCAGCATTTCTCGTGAATGAAAATTTTGTCAAATTCTGTCAAGATAACCTTGGTGATACCGGCCAAAGTATTATCAAAATGGGCCAAGTCGTCAACAATATTTCCGAACCGGCTCGCGAAGGATTGCATACCGCTACGACTACTTTAAATAATTTAAATGCTGCTTCTACAAATGTCCGCAACGGTATTAGCCAAATCGAAGGTTATCTACGTCTAGCTGGTAATATTTTGGCTATCTTGTGTTTGCTCTTAGTAGTTGTAATTGTATTATTTATTATTGGTAAAGGTCCACGCTATCTACCGGCAGTTGTTCTAACAATCTTCTCGGTGATTTTCATCGCTGTTGGTGTTGGTATCGCAATTACTGATGTAGCCATCGCCAACGCTCTAGCTGCCACTGCTCAGAACGTTAGCGAATCTATCCGCGCCTTAATCAATAACGTTGCTCCGGGCTCAGTCGATATGATTACTAATCTCGTCCAATCCAAAAATCTCCAATTCCATCTCAATATTGATATCTTCTGCAATATTGGCTGGTGGTTTGTGACTATCGCGCTGGTAGTTCTCACTGTACTCTCTTACGTCGTCCCCGCGCTCAAACCAAAAACCAAATAAAAATAATGCCTCTTAGGAGGCATTATTTTTTATCTCAAGAAACTTATTTGGTTTCTTTCTCAGCCTTCTTGGCAGCTTCTTTGCCGGCTTTTTTGGCCTTATTGCTAAGGGCTTCTTTCATCTTGGCAGCCTTAGCAGCGCGAGCCTTGAAGCGGTCAACACGACCTTCAGTATCAATAATCTTCTCTTCGCCAGTAAAGAATGGGTGCGAAGCCGAAGAAATCTGAATCTTAACCAAAGGATATTCGTTGCCATCTTCCCATTTGATCGTTTCTTCGCTAGTAGCGGTGGAACGAGTTAGGAAAGAAAAGCCAGCAGCCTCATCAGAGAAGACTACGAAACGATAATCTTTGGGATGTTCTACTTTACTCATAATTACTCCTTTATATTACTCCGTTACGCCTAGCTCAATGCGTTTGAATTGGCGTACAGTGATGTTTTCACCGGTTTTGGCGATATTGTCTTTGATAAAATCAGCCACAGTCTTGGTATCGTCCAAAATGTAAGGTTGGTTCATCAAAACTTTATCGGCAAAAGCCTTCTTGATTTGGCCAGAAATAATCTGATCTTTCATCTTTTCTGGACCTTTGAAATTAGATTCAAATTCTTTACGTTTGGCAGCCATGTCTTTTTCTGGGATATCATCCTCAGAGACATAAAGTGGGTTCATGCTGGCCACTTGCATGGCTAATTTGTGAGCCAAATCTTTGAACTCGTCGGTCTTGGCCACGAAAGAAGTTTCGCAGTTAACCTCGATGATGGCACCGAGGCGACCATCGTGAATGTAAGCATCAATCAAACCTTCACGAGTCTCGCGATCACCACGCTTTTCGGCTTTGGTGAGACCTTTTTTACGCATCGCTTCGAGGGCTTTGTCGAAATCGCCCTTGGCTTCGACGAGAGCCTGCTTGGCATCGGTCAAGCCGACCCCTGATAATTCTTTTAATTTCTTGATTTGTTCGATAGTAATATCAGCCATTTTATTTACCTCCCTTTTTACCTTCTTTCACCGCTTCGGCGAAATAATTTAATAATAATGCTGTAGCCTTGATGGCATCATCGTTGGCTGGAATGCAATAATCCACTGTAGTTGGATCAACATTGGTATCGCAAAGTGCGAACACTGGGATACCCAAAGTGCGGGCTTCCTTAACAGCATTGCGATCGACAATCGCATCAGCGACAATCACCGCGGCTGGTTGTTCGGTCATATCTTTGATACCACCATAGCGCTCATTCAGAACGTCGATTTCTTCTTTGAGACGCTGAACTTCGAGTTTGGAATAGCGGCTTTCGAGCTCACCAGAGTTCATACGACGCTCCAAATCTTGAAGTTTTTTGATTTGACGATTGATGGTCTCGGAATTGGTCAGAGTACCACCGACCCAACGCACTGTGACGTAGGGCATATTAACAGATTCGGCAGTCTCTTTGACGAGCTCCTTCATCTGTTTTTTGGTCCCCACAAAGAGCACTTTTTTGCCATTTTTAACATAGGCAGTAATCTTTGGCAGGGCCTCTTCGAGCGCAGCAACTGTTTGCTCGAGGTTGATAATGTGCGCGCCATTGCGCTTGCCGTGAATATAAGGCGCCATCTTTGGGTGCCAACGGCTCGACTTATGTCCAAAATGGACACCAGCCTGCAAAAGGTCCTTAATATCGACTTTTACAGCCATTATTTTCCTTTCCTTCACTGTGGGTTTATTCAGGAAAACTCCCACAGCTGATTCGTTAAATTTGCTATTAGGGTAATTATAGCATACTTGATGGGGAATTGTCAACTACTGAGCTATACAGCGCACAGAGATACCATGGCTACGCTCAAAGGCATAGTCAGCATTGTATATATCCGCAGAGCCAAAATGCAACTGATAAATATTGCTAGGAGCGGAACCGACTGAGATGGTATCACCTTGATACATACCAATCAAACCTCGATTATCCTGACCATCAGGATCATAAAAACTATAGGGAATCACCCCAGCACGGACAAACCATAAAGGCTCTTGTCTTACATGTTGAAAACCGACATTAATAAATTCTGACCCAATTTGTTGTTTATAATAATGCTGCAAGCTACTATCTGACAAGACACGTTGTTTAGGAAATTTTTTATCATGTTGCGTTAATAATTCACGGAACTCACTTGCGCCACTACCTTGGCTCATATGTGGTAATCGCCAACCTCGAGGGCAAATAGATGTTTTTACACTATCTAGAGGTTGATTATATTGTGAACTATCGTTAGAAGCTATAGCAGCAGTCCAATTATAAAGATTGCCAGATGCATAATGGGCATTGCCAACTGGCTGTCTGAGGTCTTTACTATCATTCCCAGACGAAGGATAATACTCGTCACCAGGGTTATAAGACACCGGAATATAATCCTCCTCGGTCCCCTCAGATTCTAAACCAACCGGTAAAGTGCTGACAGTAGGAGTCCAACCTTTTTCATCATCAATGTTAGTGTCTTTTAGAGTATACTCATGTCCTGCCATAATCTGCAAAGCTAAATTTTGTGTCATCCAGCACTTTCCATCTGCTTCTTTGGTCACATAATAAAACTTATAATCTCGACTATCTTGCAATCTGCCTGTAGTGCCTTCTGCCACGTTTTTGCAAACATCAGGAGCCATATTCTGCATTTTTGCATTATCTCCTGTGAGAGAACCAAAGCCTATTTGATCATTAGGCACCCACACGGGGTAAAGTGTCACATTGGCACTCAGCCCCTGTTCGCGATCATCTAACAACCAAATGTCACTACCCGGTGAATATGCAGCTGCTTGATTGCCTCGCACAGTTGTCCAACCGCCAAAGGTAAAGCCATTTTTACTTGGAATCTGGTTTAATTCAGGAAGTCGCTTTAAATAACCCCCTTCGGGCCGTGTCTCTGCCCAGTTTTCTGGCATACCGGCACCACCATCCGCATCATAAGTTATACTGTATTTCTGTTCAGCCACTGGGTTCGTCACTGCAGTTAGACATAAAGTGTTCGTATATTCGCCAGATGGAGTCGAGCTATCGACTTTTACGCCAATTGAAAAATCAAACCTATCCTCTTTAGTTGGCTCAGTAGTTGTCTTCACCTCTTCAGATTGACCATAAGCCGGTAACGGAGCCCAGTATTCTCCATCTGTTGATACCCCCCAATGGTTCACTGGAAATGTTGCTGTTTCGGCTACGTCCGAAAGGGAAGCAATACGAGCGGTATCATCATCTTTATTTACTAATTCATTCGTTTTGGCCTCACCCTGAACACTATAAGAAAGCGTATACCCACTCGAGCTATCTGTTTTGATAGACGCATAATCTGAAGCGGTAATTAACTTACCAGCAGCCCGATCTTGAGGGGAGATTTCAAGTTTGATCTCATTTGGGGACTGAATACTGATAAAAGTATTCTCGCCACGTAATGCAGACGTCCAGGTTTTAAATTGGGGGATGATTGCTGCCGCACCAAGCCCTAAAACGGCGATACCTAAAGCAACAACTCCAATTGGTAAAGCTTTTTTATAGATTTTTTTATTTTTTGCTCGCATATTTCTCCTGTTTTTTTATTTTGATTTTTGGCAACATGGCCGTATATCTAATATAAGCATAACAAACTTAACTAAACTTGTCAAGGGGTTTTCTAGAGAATATTATGCTATACTAGTAATACTAATAGGAGGAATATGGTTAATTTAAAAGAATTACAAAAATCTATCTATGACCACAAGGTTAAACAGGGCTTTAACACGACTGATGTGGAGCTAGAATTATTGCGCATCCACGGCGAAGTTACCGAAACGTTTGAAGCCTGGCACAAGGGTAAAAACGACCTTGATGAAGAATTAGCCGATGTGGCAATTTATCTCTTAGGACTCGCTGAAATTTTACATATCGACCTCGGTAAAGCCATCGAAAATAAAATGGCCAAAAATGCCAAACGTAAATACGAAATTGTTGATGGTGTTGCCCGACGCATTAAGGATGCCGAATAGATAATTACCATTATGCTATAATAAGTGTAGATAAAAGGAGTTTTATAAATGTTTGACACAAATGATGAACGTAAAAAGATGGAAGCTGTAATTGAGCGTTTTCAGGATGAATTGAAAAAAATTCGTACTGGGCGCGCTCACCCTGATATGCTGGCCGGCGTTAAGGCGGAAGTTTATGGCCAAATGATGCCACTCAACCAGGTTGCTAACGTGACCGTCGCTGATGCTACTTTACTTGTATTAACTCCATTTGACCCCGCTAATATTCAGGCTATCTCAGATGCGATTCGCCAAGATACTTCGTTAGGGTTAAATCCTGCTGATGACGGCCGTGTGATTCGCGTGCCAATTCCACCTCTTACAGAGGAACGTCGTCAAGAAATTGTCAAAGCTGCTAGCAGTAAAGTTGAATCCAGCAAGGTTGCAGTTCGTAATATTCGTGAAGATGCTCGCAAGGCCCTCAAAGCTACCGAACTCCCCGAGGATGCCCAAAAACGTGGTGAAAAAGATTTAGATAATCTAACCAAAGAATACACCGATAAAATCGACGAACTGTTTAAGGCAAAATCTGCCGAAATCATGAAAGTGTAAAAGAAATGACACAGAATTTACCTACACATCTGGGCTTTATCGTTGATGGTAATCGCCGTTGGGCTAAAGCTCGCAACCTCCCGACTCTAGAGGGACATCGCAAAGGTTTCAAAAAAGTTGAAATGGTCGCCGAACAAATGATTGACGCCGGCGTTAAATATGTCAGCTTTTATCTGTTTAGCACCGAAAACTGGAATCGTAGTAAAGAGGAGGTCGCCTATTTAATGGATTTGCTACGTACTCAGATTATGGGCATGGTTAAAAAACTAAAAAAACAAGACGTTCGCTGTGTTGTGCTTGGTACAACTGAGCGCGTCGCCCCAGATATTTTAGAAAGACTACACCAGGCCGAAGAAAGCACTAAAGACTGTCAGCGTGGTACTATTTGTATTTGCTTTAACTACGGCGGGCAACAGGAAATCGCTGAAGCTGCAGCGGCAGCTGCGCAAGATGGTGATATCACCATTGAAAGTATTAATTCTCACCTGTACCACCCTGAAGTGCCAGCTTGTGATATGATTATCCGCACTAGTGGCGAACAACGTATTTCGAATTTTCTACTCTGGCGCGCAGCCTACTCTGAATTTATGTTCATCAAAAAACCGTTCCCAGCTATGCAAAAAAGCGATATCCCAAAAATTTTAGCTGAATATAGTAGTCGTCAACGCCGTTTTGGGCATTAACCCCGACAGGCTTTTTCGTATAATTCAACTGTTTTGATAATCAAACTATCTTGAGAAAAGGTCTTTTTGGTGTAATCGGCAATATATTTGCGATCAAACTTCTTCTCACCGCTCAGCACGGCCTTGACTTCGCGCGCTAAAGCATCAGGGTCCTCTGGATCGATTAGAATCCCCGTTTCAGGGGTTAAAATCCCTGGGATACCCCCATCATTTGTGCCAATAACTGGGGTACCGCAAGCACCAGCTTCAATCACAACCAAACCAAATGGTTCAGCACGCGAAGGCACAAGAGATACTTCAGCAATATTGTAAATTCTCCTTAATTCTTCAAAAGGCTTCAAGCCTAAAAGATATACATCTTCCAGCCCCAAGTCATTTCTCATTTGCATCATCTCGTCAAACAAAGTACCGCCACCAGCCAAAACTGTCGCTGTTTCTCCGTCACTATACTGCTGAGCCGCTTTCAATAAAATATCTATGCCCTTGAAATGCGCATATTTACCCGCAAAACTAACGACATGTTTATACGGCTTCGTAATACCATAATCGGCTAAAACCTCGGCTGCGTTATATTCTGCTGGATAAAAAATATGCGAATCATAACCATTTGGCATTAAAATAGCTTTATCTTTAGCATCAGGGAAGCATTCAAGCATTTCATCAAGATTTTGCTGAGAAATACAAACGATTGACTTGGCGGCGATTGCGGCCTTGTCGGCCTCTGCACGATAACGATCGCTTTCTTTATAACCCATAATATCTGTGCCATGGCAAGTAATGACCAATGGAATATTAAATTCGGAAGCTACGGCTGAAGGCATCCAAATATGTCCACTATGAATCACGTCGGGCTGAAATTCTGCGACTTCCTGAGCAATCACATCACGGAACGCTTGTTGATATTCGACTACTTGTTCGTCTGACATATCACGATAATTAAAGGTCGAACGCGGATGAGTTGAAAAACACGGAAAATTAAAATCTAAAATCGGGGCGTCAACATCTGGTTTGCTACCGTCATCTTTACTGAAATAGATCGGGCGTGTTTTAAACGGCAAATCAGAACCATTATAAGGTTCGTTTTCGGGAAAAATACAACAAACTTCGTGGCCTTGGCGTACTAAAGCATTGGACATATTCACCACATAAACTCCGCTACCAGAACCGGTCAATGGCATTAAATTAATCATTAAAATTTTCATAAATCACCTCCTTTAGTATATTCTCATTGTAGCATATGCTATAATACTGTTTATGAATATCGTAATTGGGATTATTGTCGGTCTTTTGGTGCTAATGGTGCTGATTGTGGCACACGAATTTGGGCATTTTATCGCGGCTCGTCGTAATGGCGTGCGCGTCAAAGAATTCGGGATCTGTTTTCCACCTCGCGCCATTGCTTGGCAAAAAGGGAAAGACGGCAAATGGCATCGTTTACCTAAATCTAAATGGAAAAAACCCGATAATGATTCGTTGATTATTTCGTTGAATTGGATTCCAATTGGTGGTTTTTGTGCCATGGATGGGGAATCCGATGCCGACACCAAAAAGGGTACTTTTGGTGCTGCTACTTTTTGGCAAAAAACCAAGATTTTGTTTGCTGGTGTAGCAATGAACTGGTTAGTGGCTTTTATAATTTTAACAGTTTTGGCTATTACCGGTCTGCCTCAATTTATCGACAATCAATTCTCAATTGAAAGTGATGCGCATACCGACCCGGCCCCAGTTCTGGTATCATCCGTCCAAGAAAATTCTCCAGCCGCCAAAGCTGGTTTTGAACCTGGTGACCGCATTCAATCTATTAATGGCCAAGAAGTAAAAACTGGCTCCGAAATCATTGAATACAACAATCAACACCCTGGCGAAAAATTAGATTATTCGGTTTTGCGCAATAACGAAACCAAAACTTTGACTCCAACTTTGAATCAAAAAGACAGCGAATATTTGCTTGGTGTTTCAATGGCTACCAGTCAAACTTTGACTCGTTATACTTGGTCGGCACCGATTGTCGGGGCCGCGACAACTGTGCAATTAACTGGCGAAACTTTCCGTGGGCTTGGTATGCTCCTTTGGAATCTTGGCTCGGGTATTGCTAGCCAAATTAACCCCGATGCTGCGGTTAGGGAACAAGGACGTCAGACCATCGGTTCCGTCGGTGATTCTGTAGCTGGTCCAGTTGGTATCATCGGTATTATCTTCCCAGCCTTTACTTCAACCGGCCCCACTAATCTCGCTTTCCTTGCTGCTTTGATTTCAGTAGCATTGGCCTGTATGAACGTTTTGCCAATTCCGGCGCTGGATGGTGGCCGTTGGTTACTTATCGCCATCTTTAAATTACGCAAGAAAAAACTCACCAAAGAGAAAGAAGAGAAAATTGTGGGTCGGGCTTTTCTAGTACTCTTGGCATTAATTGTTTTGATTACGATTTTAGATATTACGAAGTTTTTCTAAATTATGAACGAAAAAAGCGATTCTACCCCTAGAAAATTCACTTGGAAGAAGTGTGGTTTGATTTGTCTTTGTTTAGCCTGGGCCACTGGTGTCTTTGTGGGCTGTCAATTTTTGATGGCATTAATCATGACGTTAATTTTAGGCGATCAAGTTAGCCAACCACTCTGGACTGCCATTTATGGCGCAATTACTTACACATTAGCCTTCACGATTATTATCTTGGTGCCATATTTTGTACGCAAAAAATGGCGCAGTAGCCGTGCAGAATTAGGCCTGCGGGGAACGCCAACTTGGACTGATATTGGTTTAGGTTTGGCCGGTACAATCGCCTATTTCATCCTGGCCGCCATCATCGTCTGGCTCTGCACATTACTCTGCCCATGGATGGATATGTCGCAAGCTCAAGATGTTGGATTTAATTCGCTTTACGGAGTAGGGGACCGTCTGATTGCTTTCTTAGCCTTAGTAGTTATTGCGCCCATCGCCGAAGAATTAATCTTCCGAGGTTGGCTTTACGGGAAACTGCGTAAAATCATCCCCGGCAAAGCATCCATCCCCATTGCGATGCTACTCGTTTCAGTGTTATTTGCCGCTTTACACGGCCAATGGAATGTAGCAGTGAATGTATTCTCACTGAGCCTCGTTCTATGTGGCCTACGCGAAGTCACCGGTACAATTTATAGCGGTATGCTAGTTCACATGATCAAGAACGGGATTGCATTTTATCTACTTTACATTATCGGCATGGGGATGTAAAACTTTGTATTTAAAGTACAGCTGTGCTACAATCGTACTCGTGTGCTTAATAAAAACATAATAATTTTCTGGAGGAAAATAAAATGACAACAAAATGGGTGTATATGTTCAACGAAGGCAACATGAACATGCGCGACCTACTGGGTGGCAAAGGTGCTAATTTGGCCGAAATGACCGATATTGGTTTACCTGTACCTCAAGGTTTTACTATTACAACCGAGGCCTGTACGCAGTACTACGAAGATGGCCGCAAAATCAATGATGAAATTATGGCTCAGACCATGGACGGCATTAAGAAGATGGAAGAGATCAACGGCAAAAAATTTGGCGATCTCAAAAATCCTTTGCTCGTATCCGTGCGTTCTGGTTCCCGCGCTTCGATGCCTGGTATGATGGACACCATTTTGAATCTTGGTCTCAACGACGAAGTAGTCGAAGCAATGATTGCTGGCAACGATGACCCTGCATTCAAACGTTTTGTTTATGATTCTTATCGCCGCTTTATCCAAATGTTCTCTGATGTGGTGATGGAAGTCGGCAAAAAATACTTCGAACAATTGATTGACAAAATGAAAGCTGACAAGGGTGTTGAGTTTGACGTTGATTTGACCGCTGATGATCTTAAAGAATTAGCTCAGCAGTTCAAAGCCGAATACAAAAAACAGCTTGGCAAAGATTTTCCTTCCGACCCAACCGAACAACTCAAACTTGCGATTGAAGCTGTGTTCCGTTCTTGGGACAATCCCCGCGCCAACGTTTATCGTCGCGACAACGACATTCCTTACTCTTGGGGAACCGCTGTTAACGTGATGCCGATGGTGTTTGGTAACCTCAATAACGAATCTGGTACTGGCGTGGCCTTTACCCGCGACCCAGCTACTGGCGCAAAGAAATTGATGGGCGAATTCTTAAAGAATGCTCAGGGCGAAGATGTGGTCGCCGGTGTGCGCACCCCAATGCCAATTTCGCAGATGGAACAAGAGTTCCCAGAAGCTTACGAAGAGTTTTTGAAAGTTTGTAAAATCTTGGAAGACCACTACCACGATATGCAAGATATGGAGTTTACTGTCGAGAATAAGAAACTTTATATGTTGCAATGTCGCAATGGTAAACGCACCGCTCCAGCTGCCTTGCAAATTGCTTGCGACCTCGTAGATGAAGGTCACAAAACCGAAAAAGAAGCCGTAGCGATGATTGACCCACGCAACTTGAATACTTTATTGCACCCACAATTTGATGCCAAAGCTCTTGCTGAAGCCAAAGCTCTTGGTAAAGGTCTAGGTGCTTCTCCTGGTGCTGCCTGTGGTAAAGTCGTCTTTACCGCTGAAGATGCCGAAGTTTGGGACGAAAAGGGTGAGAAAGTCGTGCTCGTGCGTCTTGAAACTTCTCCAGAAGACATCACCGGCATGAAAGCCGCCCAGGGTATTTTGACTGTCCGTGGCGGTATGACTTCTCACGCCGCTGTGGTGGCTCGCGGTATGGGTAAATGCTGTGTGACTGGTTGTGGCGACATCAAGATGGACGAAGAGAACAAGAAATTTGAGCTTGGTGGCCAAGAATTCCACGAAGGTGATGAAATTTCGATTGATGGTTCCACTGGTAATGTTTATGCTGGCCTGATCCCGACTACCGATGCCAAAATTGCTGGTACTTTTGGTCGTATTATGGAATGGGCCGACAAATATCGTCGTCTCGCCGTCCGCACCAATGCCGACACTCCAGAAGATGCCAAAAGAGCTCGCGAACTTGGTGCCGAAGGTATTGGCCTTTGCCGCACCGAGCATATGTTCTTCGAAGAAGATCGTATCGCTGCTTTCCGCGAAATGATTTGTTCTGATACCGTCGAAGAACGCGAAGCTGCTCTGGAAAAGATTTTGCCGTACCAACAGGGTGATTTTGAAGCAATTTACGAAGCTATGGAAGGTCATCCAGTTACGATTCGTTTCCTCGATCCACCTCTACACGAATTTTTGCCTTCTGACGAAGAAGATATCACCAAACTTGCCAAGGCACAAGGGAAGAGCGTCGATGATATCAAAGCCATCATCACTTCTTTACACGAATTCAACCCAATGATGGGTCACCGTGGTTTGCGCTTGGCCGTCACTTATCCAGAAATTGCCAAAATGCAGACTCGCGCCGTGATTCGCGCTGCCATCAAAGTTAGCGAGAAACATGCGGACTGGAACATTGTGCCAGAAATTATGATTCCGCTCACTTGTGATAAAAAAGAGTTGAAATACGTCAAAGATGTCGTAGTTGCAACCGCCGATAAAGAAATCGCCGCTGCCAAATCTGACCTCAAATACGAAGTCGGTACCATGGTCGAGACGCCACGTGCTGCCTTGACCGCTGGCGAAATTGCCAGGGAAGCTGAGTTCTTCTGCTTTGGTACCAACGATTTGACTCAGCTGACCTTTGGTTTTAGCCGTGACGATGCTGGGAAATTCTTGAATGCTTATTATAAAACTAAGATTTTTGAGAACGATCCATTCGCTAAACTAGATCAAAATGGCGTTGGCCAATTGATGGGCATGGCGGTAAAGAACGGTAAAGCCACTCGTTCTGAACTCCACTGCGGTATCTGTGGCGAGCACGGTGGCGACCCTACTTCCATTGAATTCTGCCACAAACTCGGATTAGACTACGTTTCTTGCTCGCCGTTTAGTGTGCCAATCGCACGCCTTGCCGCCGCGCAAGCTGCAATCGCAGAAGAAAAATAAAATTTTTCTTATGTTATAATAGCTCTATGAAGGTATCACAATCTTTTATCAAAACTTTGCGCGATGCGCCGAAGGATGAAGCCGCTAAAAGCGCTCAATATCTGCTCCGTGCGGGCTATATTTACAAAGAATTAGCTGGTGTTTATGATTATTTGCCACTCGGTTTACGTGTGATGAATAATATCACGCGGATCATCCGCAAAGAATTGAATGCGATTGGTGGTGAGGAGATGAGCATGACCGCTCTGCAAAATCCTCTACCATGGCAAAAGACCGATCGTTGGGATGATGACAAAATGGATATCTGGTTCAAAACCAAACTCCAAACTGGCGGGGAACTAGGCTTAGCACCAACTCACGAAGAAACCTTTACCAATCTAATGCGCGACTATATTTCTAGTTACAAAGATTTGCCGACTTATGTTCATCAATTCCAGACTAAATTCCGTAATGAGTTGCGCGCTAAAAGTGGTATCTTGCGCACTCGCGAATTCTTAATGAGTGATCTCTACAGTTTTTCACCAGACGAAAAATCACATCAGGAATTCTACAAAAAAGCCGAGGAAGCTTATCGCAAAATCTTTGACCGCCTCGGGCTTGGTGATTGCACCTTTGAAACTTTTTCTAGTGGTGGTCCATTTTCTAAATTTAGCCACGAATTTCAGACTTTGCTTGATGTCGGTGAAGACACAATTTGGTTTAATAAAGACAAATCCGTCGTAATCAATGACGAGCTGATGACCGACGAAGTTCTAAAAGATTTCGGCGTCACGCGTGACGAGATGCAATCTGCTACTGCTGCTGAGGTCGGGAATATCTTTACGCTTGGCCTACGTTTTTCTGAGCCACTTGGGCTGATGTACAACGACCAAGAGGGGAATCGCAAACCAGTCTTTATGGGTTCTTACGGTATTGGTGTTTCGCGCGTAATGGGTGTAATTGCCGAAAAATTTGCCGATGATAAAGGTCTGGTCTGGCCCGAAGCAATAGCGCCATACAAATATCATCTGATTGCAATTGGTGATGAAGCCACCAAAAAAGCCGAAGAAATTTATCAACAATATCCTGACTTGTTCCTGTACGACGACCGTGACCTTCGTCCTGGCGTTAAATTCGCCGACGCAGAACTAATGGGCCTACCTTATCGTGTGGTGATTAGTGACAAAACTCTCTCTGATGACAAGTTAGAAATGACTACTCGTAAAGATGGTACTCAGAATCTCTTGACGATTGCTGATTTTACTGCTAAACTCTAGGCATGCAAAAAGATATTAATATCACAAAAGAAGGACGTGCTGGACTTGAGAAAGAACTGGCTGAATTAATTGCCCAGCGCCCAGAAATTACCGAACGTATTGCTACCGCTCGTTCTTTTGGTGATTTATCAGAGAACGAAGATTACAGCGCCGCTCGCAACGACCAAAAAGTTGCCGAGACACGCATTGAAGAAATTCAAGAAATTTTGAAACATGCCAAATTGATCCGTAGTAACGCCAGTCGTGGTAAGGTCACGATGGGTTCAGTTGTGAAGGTATCTATCTCTGGCAAAAAACAAGAATTTACGATTGTTGGCCCCGTAGAAGCCAACCCATTGGAAGGTAAAATTTCCAACGAATCACCAATCGGTCAAGCTATTTTTGGCCTTAAGGTCGGCGACACTGCTAAACTTCCCAACGGCAAAAATGTCAAAATTACAGAGATTAAATAGTCTGTGTTATAATTAGCTTATGTTACTTGAAGATTATCGCAATGAGCGTTTGCGCAAGTTAGAAGAAATCAAAAAACAGGGAATTGACCCCTATCCATCCAAATCACACCGTGATACTAAAATTGGCGATGTGGTGGAGCATTTTGATGATTATCAGGGCAAAACCGTCACCATTGCCGGCCGCATCACCGCCATCCGTTCTTTTGGCAAGCTCGCTTTCATCAAAGTCCGCGATTATTTCGGCGAAGTGCAATTATTCATGAAAGATGACGGCAATGAAGAATTTTTCTCTGTAAAGCACATTAAACTGCTCGATGTCGGTGACTTTATTGAAGCCGCTGGTACTGTTGATAAATCCCAAACCGGCGAAATCTCGGTCTTCACTAATCAAGTACGTTTACTTACTAAAACCCTCCGTCCACTTCCTGGCCGCGATGGTTTCACTAACAAAGAAGAGCGCTATCGTCGCCGTTATGTTGATATGAATGTTAATCCTGAAGTCCGCGAACGTTTAGTACGCCGCAGTAAATTCTGGCAGGCTACGCGTGATTTTATGAATCGACATGGTTTTGTGGAAGTCAATACGCCAGTGCTCGAACATACCACTGGTGGTGCAGACGCCAAACCATTTGTTACCCACATGGACGCCCAGGACGAAGATTATTATCTACGTATTTCGCAAGAATTACCTCTGAAACGCCTCCTTGGCGGTGGCTTGGAAAAAGTCTACGATATCGGTCCACGTTTCCGCAATGAAGGTATTGACGAAGAACATTTGCCTGAACATATTGCATTTGAGGCCTATGCTGCTTATCAAGACTATGAAGATGGCATGAATTTCTACGAAGAAATGATTAAATATGTCGCCAAAGAAACTTGGGGAACTTTGCAATTCAAGGTCGGTGAATATGAAATTGACCTGGAAAAACCTTGGCCACGCTATAAATATGCCGATTTAATCAAAAAACATTTTGATGTTGATGTTTTTAACCCAGACCGCGAGCAAATTGTTCAAATTTTGAAGTCTAAGCACGTAGAACTTAAACCTAACCTATCTACTCCGCGTCTGATTGATCACCTCTGGAAAATTATTCGCAAAGAATCAGCTGGTCCGTATTGGCTAATTGAAGAACCACTAATTTTGTCGCCACTAGCCAAAACTTTGCCAGACAATCCTGAAGTTGTGCAACGTTTCCATCCCATTATCGCTGGTACCGAACTTGGCAATGGTTATAGCGAGCTTAATGACCCGCTCGATCAATTAGAGCGCTTCAAAGAACAACAAGCCGCCCGCGACGCTGGTGATGAAGAAGCCCAAATGCTCGACCAAGACTTCGTCGAAATGCTCGAATACGGTATGCCGCCGGCCTGTGGCTGGGGTAATAGTGAACGTAATTTTTGGCTACTCGAAGGCGTATCTGGCCGTGAAGCCGTGCCATTTCCAATCATCAAACCTCGTCAATAATTGTGATACAATAAAAATATGAAAAGATTAAAGCGTCTATCTCTTTATATTACCACATTATTAGTAATTTGTCAAGTTGCTCTCTGTGTGGCACCAGCGGTCTCAGCCAAGAGCAGTGCCGATAATTTTTATTTTAAGAGCTTCACAGCTGATTATTATCTAACCAAAGATGATAATGGTCTTGGTCATCTTCTAGTTGTGGAAGAATTAGTTGCAGTTTTTCCGGAAAGTGATCAAAACCACGGCATCGTACGCAACATCCCAATTGTAAATGAAAAAAGTGATGGCCTAAATAACGCCAGTATGATTGTGCTGCCGCATCAACGCCTCGACAAAAAAGATATCAAAATTACTCACAATGGTAAATCTGAAACCGCTGACACTATCGAAGACAAAGGCAACTACTTTGCGGTCTACATTCGTAATCCGGCTGAATATGTTCATGGCACACAAACTTATACCTTGGAATACGAATTCGAAAATGTCATTACGGCTTTTGATGATAAAGGCCATTTGGTATTTAATCCGGCCGCAGAGAATTATCAAGAACTTTATTGGAACACTAATGGTACTGGCTGGGAACAGCCCTTTGATACGCTGACCGCCAACGTCCATATTTCTGATCCGTCGTTACGCGAAGCTTGGAGGGGTGAAAGCTGGTGCTATGTCGGAACGGCCGGAGCTAGTGGGCAAAATCGTTGTACCACCACCAAAACCAGCGATGGCGTCACTTTCAAAACAAAGGGGTTATCAAGTCGTGAAAACCTAACTTTTGATCTTAAACTCAAACCACGCACTTTTAACATTCCCGCATTACCTTACAATTATAATGTAATAATTTTTGCATCAATTTTCGGCCTAGCACTTTTGATTGCCATCATTATGATTATTAAAGTTTGGGTGCGCGCTGGGGCCAATCGCAGAGCCTACAAAAAATCTTTTAAACCAGCTCAATACACACCGATGAAAAATCTATCTGTGGCAGAAATCGCAACTTTATCACTGAAAAAAGCGAAAAACATTCCGGAACAAAAAATTCGTGTTGCCACTTTGATTGAAATGGCGGTGAACCACAACATCGCGTTAATCCAGGGTGATAAAAAGATTTTTGGTCAATATGAATGGAGTATCAAAGTTGATAATTTGAAAGATGTACCTTTAGAGTCGGTAGCGGTCTTACAGATCCTCAATCAAGGTCAAAAAGTCAAAGCTGGCCAAACTTTCACAGTTGAGAGGCAGAGATATAATTCGGAACTCAAAGCGCTAAGTATGGCAATCGACGCCGGCATCAATGAAAATCTAATTAATAAACAAATGCTCAAACCAGACGAAGAGCGCAAAACTAAAGAAGGCAAAATCTTACTTTGGGTCTTACTGCCGGCCTTTTTGATTTTTATCGCCTTTATTGTCGTTGGCGCAGCCTTTTTCAAAGCTGCTGGCACTGTAATGTTGGGCGCTAAAATTATGACGCCAATAATCCCGGGAATATTAATTATTATGATTGTCGGTCTGCTCGTATTCAGGCGCGCCCGTCAATATTTGTCTTACCAAGACAAAGGCATCGAAGCCGCAATTTATCTGGACGGTCTGCGTGAATACATTACTCTGGCTGAGGCCGAACGTCTCAAAGTTTTGCAAAGTGTCAAAGGCGCCGATACTACACCACAAGGTATTGTAAAACTATATGAGAAGTTGTTGCCTTATGCAATTATCTTTGGTCTAGAAAAAAGCTGGCTAGCCGAACTCAACCGTTACTATGAAATGGCCGACGTCAAAGCAGGAACCTGGTATGTTGGCACGGGCCCAATGCATTGGTCCAGTTTTAATAGTTTTAGTAGCGGCATTGGTACTAGCTTTTCTTCCGGTTCCGGCTCTGGCGGGAGTGGCGGCTCCGGCGGTGGCGGCGGTGGCGGCGGTGGCGGCGGCTGCTAAAATTTATGCTATAATATTCTTATGTTAGACATCAATTTTATTCGCAAAAATGTAGAAAAAGTACAAAAATCGGCTACTGATAAGGGCTACAAAGTTAATGTTCAGGACGTCATTAAAATTGACGACGGGCGCAGGGAATTACTCCAAAAAGTTGAGAAACTTCGCCAAGAACGCAATGCTGTGGCCGCCCAAATGAAAGGCGGTAAACCAGCACCGGAATTAATTGCAAAAGGTAAAGAACTTAAAGAACAACTGGCTAGCCTTGAAAAAGATCTTGATGTCCTACAAACAAAATTAAACGACGCCCTACGTGGCATTCCTAATCTTGCAGCTGACGACGCCCCAGTTGGCGGGGAAGAAGATAGTGTTACTATTCGCGAATGGGGCGAAAAACGCGACCACGGCATAGATCACCTAGATTATGCCAAATCCCGCGATTGGGTAGATTTTGAACGTGGTGCAAAGGTCGCTGGTGCGAAATTTTATTATCTCAAAAACGAACTGGCTCTCTTAGAAAACGCCATTACGCAATTCGCCCTTAATAAAGTGACCGAGCAAGGTTTCCGCTATATGATTGTGCCAGATTTGGTCTCGTCTAAAGTTTTGACCGGCACCGGTTTTAACCCTCGTAGCAGCGACCAAAGCGACGAATATTTTGTAGAAGGGGAAGATTTAGCCTTGATTGCCACCGCCGAAATCCCTCTAACCGGCTATCATATGGACGAAATTTTAGACGAAAAAGATTTACCCTTGCTTTATACTGGCTATTCGGCCTGCTTCCGTAAAGAAGCTGGTACTTACGGCAAGCATACACGTGGTTTATTCCGTGTACATCAGTTTAACAAACTCGAAATGTATATTTATTGTTTACCAGAAAAGTCGGTTGAAATGCACGAAAAAATTCTCGCTGTGGAAGAATCGATCTGGCAAGATCTTGGTATTCCGTACCGCGTAGTGAATATTGCGACTGGTGATTTAGGTTGCCCAACCTATAAGAAATACGACATCGAATATTGGTCCCCAGTCGATCAAACTTATCGCGAACTTACCAGTTGTTCTAACTGTACCGACTACCAAGCTCGTGGTCTCAATATTCGTGTGCGTCGCGCCGACAAAACCGTTGAAACCGTTCACACTCTCAATGGCACCGCCGTATCTTTGGCGCGTACTATCGTCGCCTTCCTCGAAAATTATGCTACCGAGGGCGGCAAAGTCCAAATCCCCGAAGTTTTGCGCCCATATTTGCAAAATCGCAGCGAATTATAAACCACTTTTGCTAAAAAAGGTGCTATAATAAATATCGTAGATTGAAAAAAGGAGAAACATGATCGAAAAAATTGACATCAGCGGTAATAACTATAAAGTTTCTGACAATTTCCGCAAATATGCTACTAAGCATATTGGTAAATTAGACCGTTATCTACCTCGTGACAAGAAAAAGAGCGTGGTTGCGAAAGTGGTTGTAAAAGAAATCGATCGTTCTCACGGTAATAAATATTCTATCTCTGTCGCAATGGAACTTTTGGGCGGTAAAGTTTTGGCCGCCAAAGATGAATGTTCAAATGTTTTTGCTGGTATCGATATTGTCGAGGCCAAACTCAAAGGTCAAATCAATCGTTTCAAACTCGAAACCAACCCACATCTACGCAAAAACAAGAAAAGTCTGAGAAACCTCTTTATTAAGAGGAAATAATGTGATAAAATAGGGGGAGTAAAAAATAATTCTGTTAAGAGGTGTTATTTAGTTATGGCAAAAGAAAAGAAACCGACCGATAAATTAGCCGATAAAACAACTTTGACAAAGATTTTACAAGGTATTTTTGGCGACGCCCAAAAGAAAACCCTCAAACGTATGGCTAAGCGCGTCGTGGAGATCAATGCGCTAGAAGAAAAATACAAAAAAATGACCAAAAAAGAATTGGCCGAACAAACTGATGTCCTACGCAAACGTATTGAAAAATTAACCAAACAAGAACAGGCTCGCTTGGCTAAAGCTAAAGCTCGTTCTGATGCCAAAGCCTCTAAAGAAGGTAAAAAATCAACCACTAAGCTGAAGCTCGCCGATGACGCCAAAGCTCTTGACGCAGTCTTGCCAGATGCTTTTGCACTTTGTCGCGAAGCCACCCGTCGTATTCTCAAAATGCGTCCGTTTGACGTCCAGTTGATTGGTGGTATCGCCCTTCATGAAGGTAATGTTGCCGAAATGAAAACTGGTGAAGGTAAAACCTTGGTTGCGCTTTTGCCATCTTATCTCAATGCTTTGACCGGCCGTGGTGTACATGTAGTCACCGTCAACGATTACTTGGCCCAGCGTGACGCTGGCTGGAACGGTCCTGTATTTGATTTTCTCGGCCTTTCAGTTGGTGTAATTATTAACCAAGCCTCGTTTATTTACGACAAAGATTATCTCAACGAAGATCACACCGACGAACGTATGCAACACCTTAAACCTTGCACCCGTAAAGAGGCTTACAATGCCGATGTAACTTATGGTACCAACAACGAATTTGGCTTCGATTATTTACGCGATAATATGGTTAACGAAGTCCAGTACTTACGTCAGCGAGAACTTAATTTCGCTATTGTTGATGAGGTCGACTCCATCTTAATCGATGAAGCTCGCACGCCTTTGATTATCTCCGCACCAGCTGGCGATAATCCTGATTCTTATTATCAATTTGCGAAAATTGCCGACAAACTGACCAAAGACGATTACGTGCTCGACGAAAAACGCCGTTCAGTCACCCTCACCGACAAAGGCGTTGAAAAAGTCCAAAGAATACTCGGTGTTAAAACGCTTTATTCGACCGAAAATACTCGTCTGGTTTATCACCTTGAACAAGCCATTCGCGCTCAAGTAATTTTCAAACGCGACAAAGATTATGTTGTAACAAACAGTGGCGAAGTAGTAATTGTTGATGAACATACTGGTCGTTTGATGCAAGGGCGCCGTTACAACGAAGGTCTTCACCAGGCCATTGAGGCTAAAGAAGGCGTGGCCGTTAAAGAAGAATCAATGACTTTGGCAACTATCTCGTTCCAGAACTTTTTCCGTCTTTATCGCAAACTTTCTGGTATGACCGGTACTGCCTTTACTGAAGCCGAAGAATTCCAGCAAATTTACGCACTCGACGTAATTCAAATTCCACCTAACAAACCGATCGTTCGTGTAGATGAAGATGATTTAATTTATAAGACCAAAGCTGGGAAGCTCCGTGCTATTGCTGACGCAATTAAAATGTACCACAAAAAAGGTCAGCCAGTTTTGATTGGTTCTGGCTCGATTGCTAACAACGAAGAAATCGCCAAATATCTTGATAAAGAAAAAATTAAATATGAAATTTTAAACGCGAAAAATAACGAACGTGAAGCAGCCATTATCGCCAAAGCTGGCGAAAAAGGCGCAGTTACGTTAGCTACCAACATGGCTGGTCGTGGTACCGATATTAAACTCGGGCCCGGCGTAAAGGAAGCTGGTGGTTTGGTAGTAATTGGTTCTGAACGTCATGATGCCCGCCGTATCGACAACCAGCTACGTGGTCGTGGTGGTCGTCAAGGCGATCCTGGTGTCACTCAATTCTTTGTCTCTTGTGAAGACGACCTAATGCGTATTTTCCAAGGCGAACGTGTCGCTTCTTTAATGGAGCGCGTTGGTGTTGATGAAAACACCCCGATTCAAACTAAATCAATTTCGAAAACTCTCGAAGCTGCCCAAAAACGCATTGAAGGTTTTAACTTCGATTCCCGTAAACACGTGGTTCAATACGATAACGTGATTAACCGTCACCGTAAAGTTGTCTACACGATGCGTCGTCGCATTCTCGAGGGCGAATCAATCACCGATGAAATCGATCGCTTGATGAAAGAATCTGTCGACCATCTTGTCCAATTTAGTTCTAAAGTAAATAAGAACTTCAAAAAAGATTTCTTGGATCTATTTGACGTTGACGAAAAATTAGTTGATCAAATCGGCGCTTTGCGTAAAGAAAAAGATCGCCAAAAACTCGCCCTCAATGCTGTCAAAGAACTTTATGCTGAAAAAGAAGCCGAATTCACTCCGGAAGTCATGCGTAAAATCGAACGTGAAGTTTATCTCAAAATTCTCGACACTCTTTGGATGCAACATCTAGAAAACATGCAGCACTTACGCGAAGGTATTCATTGGCGTAGCGTTGGTCAGCGCGATCCATTGGTAGAATATCGTGCCGAATCGCAAAAATTATTTGACGGCTTACAACGCACTTTGCGTGAAGAAGTCTTTAAGATTTTACTCACTATCACGCCACAAGAAGCTGCTGCTTCTGATATGACCGATGGTGAAGATTATGATACTGAGCTAACCAAGATGGCCGAAGGCGCTACCGAAAAAGGTGTCAACGAAATTAGCAAAGGTGAACGCAACCTCGATAGCGAATTCCGTAAAAAGCCAACTCAGTCTGGACAACAATACAGTGGAAAAACTAAGATCCGTCGCATCACCGCTTCGGATGTTGATGACGACAATGAGGTCTCAGCACATGTAACCCGTATCAGCGCAGGTGGGTCTAAATCTAAGAAGAAAAATGCCCGTAAAAAGAAGAAGCAACAGCGTCAAAATCGTAAGAAAGGGAAACGTCGTTGAGACATTTAGTAGAAGAGATTCAATTAAAAAATGGTGCCAAGGGTCTGTTGATCGACGTGCCGGGTGCCAGCGTGATGAACACGCGCATCCAGTTTCGCGCCGGAATGCGTTATGCCAAAAACCCTTCGCTCTACGAAATCGCTCACGTCGTAGAGCATCTTTCGTTTGGGGCTAATGCTGAGTTTAGCAACGAGCAAGCTTTTGAAAGTGAGTTTACAAAAAATGGTGCCTACCACAATGCTTGGACCAGTGACCATTCAGTTTGCTACGAAACCGAATGCGCCGATTTTGAATGGGACCGCATTTTAGAGCTTCAAAAAACATCTGTCGGTAGTCCGCGTTTTAATAATGAAGAATTGCAAAGTGAAAAAGGGAATATTCGCGCCGAATTAACTGGCTATATGAATGATTACGCCAGGTTGTTATGGCCAAAACTCCAGCAAGCCACTGGTGAAGATGTGCCAGATTTATCCACGCGGATTCGTACTTTGCCAAACATTGAACTTCGTCATATCCGCGAACATCATCATCGTACACACACAACTCAAAACATGCGTTTTATCATTGCTGGTAAATTACGCGGTCGTAAACGTCAAATTCGTCAAATGCTTGAAGATTGGGAACTTGATTCTGGCGAGCGTTTTAAAATTCCGCAAGACGAATTACATTCTGCCGACGCCACTTTGATTCGTCGTAAAGACGCTAGTAATATAACTTTTGGTTTTTCTTGGATTACGCCCCGTCATCTCGAGCCTTCAGAACTTTATGTCGTTGGTTGTTTGAATCACATTCTTAACGGAACTACTAGTAGCAAAATTTTTGGGCAAGCTCGTAAACGCGGTTTAATCTACGGTATGGGTAGTAGTGTATCAAGTAGTTTTTATGATACTTCTTGGGATTTTGATGGTGAAGTTAATATCGAAAACGCGACCGAACTATTTGATTTAATTCGCAAAGAGCTTTGTAAAGTTCTCGAAGGTAAAATTACCGACGAAGAAGTTGAAGCTGCCAAATTATACGCACTTGGTCGCTATCAAATGGGTGCGCAAACCGTTAATCAAATTGCTGACTTTTATTCTGGAACTTATTTTCTTGGTGGCGAAATTTCCAAATATGACTACACGCCCAACATGATTACTGCAATTAATAAAGAAAAAATCGTTACTCTTGCTCGTGAATTTATCGAGAATCAAATTCATGCTCTAGTGGCAGTTGGCTCATGTGAAAAAAGTGTCATCAGCGATTTAGACGAGCAGCTCAAAATTTAACCCCTGTGTTATAATAATTTTATGAACGTAGCGATACTTGGACACGGCCTAGAAGGTCAAAGTGCCGAAAAATATTTTCAAACCCATGGTGCAAACGTCACAGTTTTTGACCCTTTTCAAGGCACAGACGAAGAAGTTGCTAAATTACAAGATTTTGATTTGGTCATGCGCAGCCCGAGTATTCCACCACGTGGTCAGTGGTCTAGTGGCACCAAATACTTTTTTGAAAAATGTCCGTGCCTAATTATTGGCGTGACGGGCACGAAGGGAAAGGGTACTACTTGCTCTCTCATCGCGTCAGTTTTAGAAGCGCTCGGCCAAAAAGTTTGGCTAGTTGGCAATATTGGTAAACCTGCGCTCGACGTGCTCGACCAAATTCAAAAAGACGATGTTGTGGTTTATGAAATGAGTAGTTTTCAACTTTGGGATATGGACAAATCGCCACATATTGCCGTAGTTCTCCATATCGAACCTGACCACTTAAACATCCATAAAAATTACGAAGAATATATCGATTCAAAATCCCACATTGCAATCTTCCAAAATACGGACGACACTTGCGTGTATTACGCTAAGGATGAAGAATCACGCGCGATTGCTGACAAATCAGCGGGCCACAAACTTTCGTATCCAATTGAGCAAAATCGTGAATTAGTCGACCAGATGCTCACACATCTTAGTATTGTTGGTCCACATAACCGTGACAACGCCGAAGCAGCTCTGCTTGCAGCTGCTGCTTATTATGGTCAACCGCTAACTGATTTTATAGGACAAAACCAAGACCAAATCGCCCAAGGACTACACGATTTCCACGGCTTGCCACACCGTCTCGAATTCTTACGCGAATTAAACGGCGTAGAATATTATGATGATAATTTCTCAACTAACGTAGCGTCAACAGCCGTCGCTCTGCAAAGTTTTCCAAACCAACCAATTATTTTAATTGCTGGCGGTCGCGACAAAACCGACAATGAAGACCTTCCTGAGCTAAATCAAGTTTTGCAGGACACGCCCAATCTCAAAAAATTAATTTTGATTGGTGAGTCTGGCCACGATTTTTATAAAGACTTCGCTCCGACCAATGCTGAGCTCCAAGAAACTTTATTAGACGCCATTACGGCTGCCAAAAATACCGCTGAGACTATGACGAACACTAATACCAAACCGATTGTATTAATGAGTCCGGCCGCTGCTAGTTTTGATATGTTCGACAATGTCTACGATCGCGGCGCTAAGTTTCAAAAACTAATTCGAGGTCTCAAATAATGGCTACTCTCCAAAAACGCGCCGAAGATCTAACAAGCGATTTGCAAAAATCGTGGGCCAAGCTAGAAATCGACCAGAAAATTCAAGAAATTAACAAACTCGAAGAATTAGTCTCTGACCCTGGGCTTTGGAATAATCCTGAACACGCCCGCCAAGTTAATGAAGAATTATCGCACCTACAAGATGAGGTTCAGCCTTGGCAAATGCTCCAAACTCAACTTGCAGACATTGACGAATTAATTAATCTCGGCGACCAAGATCTACAAACTGAAATTACCAACCAAATTAACGAAATAGAAAAAACTCTATTAAAACTTAAAAAAGCCCTGCGTTTTACTGGTAAATTTGATAGCAAAAATGCCATTCTTAGGATTACCGCTGGTGTTGGTGGCACTGAAGCGATGGACTGGGCCGGCATGCTCGAACGCATGTATCTGCGTTTTGCGGAACAACACAATTTCAAAACTCATTGTCTCGATCGTACAACTGGAGAAGAAGCCGGAATTAAGACTGCCGTCTATGAAGTCACTGGTTCCAATGCTTATGGCACACTCAAATCAGAACACGGTGTTCATCGCTTAGTACGTCTATCGCCTTTTAACGCCGATCATCTCCGCCAAACTTCGTTTGCTCTAGTTGAAATTTTACCTGTGTTAGATAACGATCAAGACGTTAAAATTGATGATAAAGATTTACGTATTGACGTTTATCATTCGGGTGGTCACGGTGGCCAATCGGTCAACACTACTAATTCCGCAGTGCGCATCACCCACATTCCCACTAACACAGTTGTTGCAATTCAAAACGAACGCTCACAACTGCAAAACAAAGCCAAAGCCATGGAAATTTTAAGAGGTAAATTAGCCCAGATGCAGCAGGAACAACAAGCTGAATCCATTGATAAATTACGCGCAGGTGAATCTGCCAAATGGGGTCAACAAATTCGTAATTATGTCTTACAGCCTTATAAGCTGGTCAAAGATACTCGTACCAAATATGAATCCAAAGACCCTGAGGCCGTCCTTGATGGCGCCTTAGATGAATTCATCGATGCCTATTTAGATTTGCCAAGTTAACCAGCTTATGTTAAAATACCTATATGATCCTTTTAAACCGAGTTACCAAAGTTTACCCAAACGACGTTAAGCCCGCACTCAAAGATGTGTCATTGCATATTGAACCAAATGAATTCGTTTTTATTGTTGGTAAATCTGGTGCTGGCAAATCTACTTTGATTAAAATGATTACCAAAGAGGAATTACCGACCGAAGGGCAAATTGTCATCGGCGGGATTGACCTTGATTATGTTGAGCGTAAACATATTCCACATTATCGTCGTCGTATTGGCGTAGTTTTCCAAGATTATAAATTATTGCCACGTCGTACTGTGTTCGAGAATGTCGCTTTTGCATTAGAAATCGCTGGCATGAGTAACCGCACGATTGCTCGCACCGTTCCAAAAGTTTTGGAACTAGTTGGTTTGTCCGACAAAGCTCACAAATTTCCCGACAATCTCTCCGGTGGAGAACAACAACGTGTCTCAATCGCGCGTTCTGTCGCACGTCAGCCTAAGATTTTAATTGCCGACGAGCCAACCGCCAATCTAGATCGCGTTACTCGTGAAGAAATCATTGAAGTACTTCAAAAAATTAATGATTATGGTACAACCGTACTTGTCACGACACATAACGAAAGTATCGTGAACCATCTCCAAAAACGTGTAATTACTCTTGATAATGGGCGCATTATTAGCGATCAAAAACGCCACGGTGTTTATCGCCTCAAATCAACTGGCCCAGCCCGTCAAGTTTCACGTCGTCCATCCGCACAACCTACCGCAAAACGTCCAATGAATAAAAGAAGGAAGGTCGTATAATGGCTAAACGCAAACCTAGTCAGAGCAAACTCCAAGAAAAAGCCATGGTGGACGATAGTCTACGCATTTTAATGGAAAATAGTCACACCAGAAATTTTCAAACTACTAAACGCATTATGCGTTACGGCGCAGCCAGTTTCGGTCGCAACGTTTGGTTATCAGTAGCCGCCACTTTGGTGATGACCGTCACTTTAATTGTCTTATTTACCACTGTTGTAGCTAGTGGCATTTTAACTGCTACCGCGGAAACCCTACATAATAAAATCGACATCGTCGTTTATTTTAGGCCCGGCACTTCACAAGAAAAGCTCGACAAAATGCAGGCTACGATGAGTAAAGATAGTAATGTCAAAGAAGTCACGACCAATACTTCAGAAGCAGAGTATAACGCTTTTCGCGCAGAACACGAAAACGACCAAGAATTAATGGCCACACTCGATGATAATATGTCTAAACTGATGCTTGAGTCAATGCAGGCTACTATGCATGTCAAAACCAAAAACCCTAACAATCTTGATAGTATCAAAAATATTATCAATACTGACGAGGTTTTTCTCGAGCACCGTGATAGTAGCAAGCCTCCTTCTTATGACACTGACACCTCTCAAATCGAGACCATTAACAAATGGGCCAACATCGCCAAAAATGGCGGTATCATCTTGAGCGTCGTTTTTGTGATCATCTCAATGTTAGTCATCTTTAACACTATTCGTATGGCCATCTTTAGTCGTCGCGAAGAAATCTATATGATGAAGCTGGTCGGTGCTGACAATCATTTTATCCGCGGTCCGTTCTTGGTTGAAGCTCAAATTTGTGGCGGTCTCTCTGGTGTAATCGCTGCAACTATCGGTTTTGCTGGGTTTAGCCTCTTGGCACCAAGATTAGCCAATTATGGTATCACCGTCAGTGGCATGACCAAAATCTTCAACAGTCCACTTGTCTTAATATTCTATCTAGTGATGATTCTCCTAGGTGTTCTCATCGGCACGATTTCAGCTCGTCTTGCCATTAGAAAATATCTGCATTAATTTCTCTGAAAAACCCTTTACAAAATGCTTATGGTATGATACAATAAAGCTATGGGTATCAAACATACAAACCGAACAATTCTAATTTTTACCGGTCTTTTTGTGGCCGCCTCTGTTATACCATTTTTATCAAAGCCGACTTCCGCTTACGCACCAAACTGTGTAAGTGCCGAATGTCATGCTGCAGCTGATCAAGAAGCCGCTGCACGTGATCGTGCTGCTAAAGCCTCCCAAAGCGCTAACGATGTCGCCGGGATGGTAGCTGCTCTTGATGCTGATATTGCTGTAAAAGAAGCCGAGATCGCTGCTAAAAAGACTTTGGCTAATGATCTAGGACATAAAGTAGAAGAAACTTCTAAAGAACTTGCAAAGGACCAAGAAGGTCTAGCTAAATTACTTGTAAACATGCACTTCCAGAAACCAGTCACTCTGATTACCCTGTTAGCTAGTAGCAATTCATTAGGTGAGTTAACCAGTGCGGAGAGTCGCCAAGAGACCGTCCGTGACCAAATTAATTCCGCTGTTAAACAGGTTTCCGACAAGAAAAAGAAAATCGAAGAAGAAAAAGCCGACGTTGATGCAATCTTAGCCGACATGAATGCCAAGGCTAATGAATTAGCAGCCCAACGCGCCGATCGTAGTGCAAAAGTTGCCCGTTATCAATCTGATGCCGCTGCGGCTCGTGCAGAAGCCAACGCTGCCAATCGTAAAGTTGCCGAAGAAATCGCTAAAGAAATTGCTAGCCATAACACTGGTGGCCAAACTGGTGGTGGTGAAGGTAATACTTACCCTTGGGCTAACGTCTGTCCTGGCGCCAATATGAGCTTTATGACTACTTGGGGCTATGTCTGTCAATGTGTCAGTTATGCAGGTTACAAAGCTAGCGAATACTGGGGTGGCGCCTTCCACTACAGTGGTTGGGGCAACGCCAATACTTGGGGTTATTACGCTCGTCAAGCCGGCTATCGTGTTGATTGGAGCCCAGCACCTCATACTATTGCTGTCGATGAATCTGGCGCTTATGGCCACGTCATGTGGGTAGAAAGCGTCAATGGCAACGGCACAATCAATCTTTCTGAATATAACAACTACGGTAGTTCACTCAGCCACTTGCCAGGTGATTATGGTACTCGTATCAATGTACCAGCTGGGATGTATCAATACATTCACATTGGTGATTAATTAAAAAATTTATTCATTTTTCGTGCTACAATAATAGTAATGCATAAAGAAAAGTGGAGAGAAAAGAAAGTTAATCTTGGTGGAGCGATTGTTGGTGGCGCGGTTGCGTTGGCAATTGGCGTGTTAGTCGGGGTCAACTGGTCCAATATCGTCACCTACGTTTTGCCTTATGTTGGCTTCAAAAAGACCACCACAACGGATTGGTCCGCTCTTAACGAAGTTTATAGCGAGCTTAGCAACAATTATGACGGTGAAATTAACCAATCAGATGTGATTGAAGGTGCCAAAAAAGGCCTTGTGGCCTCTCTGGGCGACCCCTACACTGAATATATGACCGCTAGCGAGGCAGCTGATTTTGAAAAAAGCCTACATGGCGATGTTGGCGCTGGTATCGGTGTCGAAATGGCCCTGCGTGAAGGTTATGTACGTGTTACCCGCACTTTGCCCGATAACCCCGCTCGTAAAGCTGGTATCTTAGCTGGCGATATCTTCTACAAGGTTAACGGAGAGAATGTCACTGGAATGTCTACCGAAGAAGTTGCAAATAAAGTTAAAGGTGAGGCTGGCACACAGGTGACTGTCACTTTGGTACGCGATAACGAAGAAAAAGAATTCACCATGACTCGCGAGCAAATCAATAATGTTTCGGCCTACATCGATTACCGCGACAACAACAAGACTGCGATTTTAACCCTCACACGTTTTGATACTGATACTGGTACGACGGCCCAAAAATTAGCCAGCGAAGCTCAACACAAAGGCGTCCAAAAAGTCATTTTAGATCTGCGTGGTAACGGGGGCGGTTATGTCAGTGCAGCTAAAGATTTACTTTCGCTTTGGATCGACGGCGACAAAATTTTAGTGCAAAAATCCAGGCACTCGGCTGATGATACCACCTATGCCAACCGTGGCAAAGCCATTTTCGCAAATACTAAGACTATTGTCTTGGTCAATGGCAGCACCGCCTCGGCTTCCGAAATCACTGCTGGCGCTTTGAAGGATTACAACAAAGCTACTATCATAGGTGAAAAGACCTATGGCAAAGGTGTGGTACAAACTTTGCTCAGTCTCAGCGCCGATGCCATGCTCAAAGTCACTACCGCACACTGGTTTACCCCTAATGGCAACACTATCGACCAAACCGGCATTCAACCTGATGTAGAAGTCATCAACACCTACGCTGACACTAATGCCAACCGCGACCCTCAACTCGACAAGGCTCTCTCCCTGTAGTATAATGTCCTTATGATTAAGGTGTACACTTTGCCAACTTGCCAGAATTGTCATTTTTTGCTGGAATGGTTGGATAAAAAGGGGATTAAATACACCGAAGTGAATGCGAAAGAGAATTCCGAGATTACTACCACCCCGACAATCGAAATTAACGGAAAACGCATCGCCGGTTTCGACCGCGTCGCGATTAAGAAAGCTTTAAAGAAATATGACCAGTAAAAAACCACAACTGTTGTTTATTCATGGATTTCGGGGCTCGCCGTCCGGCTTGGAGCAGATTACCGAATATTTCCCAGATTACGATGGTTTCGCCCCTTACATACCACCATCTGGCGGCGAGCCCCTCGCCAAATACGACCTCAAACATTACGTCGATTTTTTAGCAGACTACATCAAAGAACACGACTTGCACAAACCTGTTTTGATTGGTCATTCCATGGGTGCCATTATTGCCGCTGCCATGGCTAATCGTCATCCCGAACTAGTCAACCGTAAATTAATTTTACTCGCACCTATTACCAAAAAAGTTGCTCGCCCAATTGCTTGGCTCGCGCCCTTAATGATTATTCTACCCCGTGATTTGGTTAGTTATATTATTAATTCCTATCTTTTTGTGCCACGCTATGATCGCTATCTTTATAAGGCTACCCTTGAAGAGGCCAAAGAAGGTGCGCACTATTACACTTCACGTCTAGATTTGGCCAAAGCCGCCAAATTCTCTAGCAGCCATACGGTAGATATCTTTAAACTGCGCCAAAAAACTCTTATCATCGCTGGCGAAAAAGATCGTATCGTGCCAGTCAAATCCACCCAAAAGTTCGCCAAAAAAATTGGTGCCAAAGCTGTTTTTATCCCTGGTACCGGACATCTACTAAATTACGAAAATCCAAAATTAGTCGCCAAACTTATTCGCGGCTTTTTAGCGAAATAGCTTCTTGGTAAATCTCTTCAAAACGTTCCAGGGTATTATGTAGATCGTGTTGTTTAGCAATTTCTAACCCTGCTTCAGCATACTGTTGACGCAATTTGTCATCAGAGAGAATTTTCACCATCGCCTTAGCCAAACCATCCACATCACGTGGCTGGCAGAGGATACCATCTTTACCGTTTTGGCAGAGCTCGCGCACTGCCCCAGCATCAACCGCTACCAGAGGTAAACCAGAGGCAATTGCTTCAATTAGCACAATACCTTGAGTTTCGGTCTCGCTAGCAGTCACAAACAGGGAACCAGCTCTGTACAAATCCGCCAAATCTGGCAACATCACCTTACCGAGGAAGCGCACATCGTTATCTAAGCCCAATTCTGCAGCCATCTGTTCTAAACCAGCCCGCGCCGTGCCGTCACCGACAACTACCATCAAAGCTTCTGGCATCTGTTCGCGTACCTTAGTAAAGGCTTGCAAGGGGTATTCAATGCTTTTCTCGGGGTCCACGCGCCCTACATAGAGCACAATCGGGCGATCTTTAGGTAAATCATATTTTTTATAGATACTGGCCGGCACTTTACCAGGAGAAAACTGCGACAAATCAATCCCATTAGACAGCGGCTCCACTGGCACCTTGAAGTGTTTGCGATTTTTCGGCACCAAATCATCAATTGCCATCTCTGTGGGCATAGTGGCATATTCAGAATGTTTTAGGAAACTAGCCATATAAGCGCGCAACATCGCATCCAGAGGTTTTTTAATTGGCTTCAACGCCTTAAACTGCCCAGTGATATTATCTGGGTAAGCGTGCCCAGTGGTCACTAGGGGCACATCATAACGTCTAGCATAAGTCTGCGCTGCAATTGCCACCATCTCGGCAGTCTGATTATGAATCACATCGGGCTGAAACTTTGCTAATTCGCGCTTCATTGTAGTATAGGGATAAGTAGCCGCCCAAATGCCGTTTTTATACAATAATTTTGTGCGACGTTGTACAGGGGTAATCGCATCCGGGTACAGAGGCACACGTACCGATTTGTGCGACACCACCTTCACCCCATCAACGGTACGAATGTGCTCCTTACCAGTAAAACTAGGGCAAAACACCATCACTTCGTGCCCACGCTTGGTCAGACCATTGGCCAGATTATGCGCAAACACGGCCACACCATTAGTCATCGGGTAATACAAATCAGAGGTAATTGCGATTTTCATGTTAATCTTATTATAGCATAAACGGGGAGCGAAATTAAAGCGTGAGCGGGATGGGGGTTACAGGGTGGGATCGCAAGGCTATAGTGCAATACAACGTACGGATTCACCGGAGGAGCGGATGTAGCCGCCACTTCGCGGGGTAATGTAGGAGCTATCAAAGTACGCGTTGTAAGCGTAGCGGGCACCGGAGATGGTAAGAAAGAGAGTAGTGCTAGACCAGTAGTGGCCGGTGTTGCCCGCTTTGTAGCGCCGCGAGCTAACACCGCCGCTGACCTCGCCGGCGCGCACCCAGTAGAGGGGGGCTATACGGATGTTGTTGAAGCCGTCTGTGGCATATGATACACTAGTAGCACTACTAATAATACCTTGGGCGTTCAGCATGATGCCGAAATCTGAGGCACTAGACTGGGCAGAAGGCAGAGTCCAGCCTTTTGGGCAGATGGAATCGTTGGAGCTAGTGGATTCACTGGCCTGGCCGGAACTATCGTTGGTAGCTTTGGCAGCGGTCCAGTTGTAGTAGTTGCCAGAAGAGTAGTGAGCACATTCGCTAGCAGTGTGGCTATCTTGAATACAGGCTTCGAGCGAGGTGTAGACGGTGTCGTCACTGGTGGTATTTGAAGTGAAGATGTATTCGCCTGCTTCTCCACCTGGGTCATAGGAACGGGGGGAGGTGTAGGTATCATCCCAGGTTGAGATTTGGTCTTTAGGGATAGTAGTATGGTCTGGAGTCCATTCGGTAGTATCTACTAGGTTGGTATCGGCACTGGTTAGTTTTTCGCCGGTGATGTCAAAGTCTAGGTTTTGAGTCATCCAGACTTTTTCATCTTTGAGAAGGGAAACACAGTAGGGTTTGTTGTCTCGTTTGTCTATGAGTTTGTACTGGGCTTCTTTGGTCATTTTGGTTTTGTCTGTAGAAGGGTTGAAGTCTTGCATGTAGGTGGGGCCATCTGGGATGAGTGTATCACAAGCTGGGGGTATAGGTGTCAAGTAATTAAATTGTTCTGTGGCAGTATAAGTTATACCCGTTTTATTGTAAGTAGCAGTTACATCGTAGGCTTTAGCTTCTGGTAATTCTGGTACATTACATTTGGCTTGAAGGTTGCCTTGGTTTGTTTTAGATGTTACTGTATTTTCGCAAGTGTATTCTGTGGATGTATCTGGGTCTACTAGTTTTATATCAAAGGCACCGATATCCGCCATAGTCGGTACAACAGAAGATGTGAGGGTGATCTCATCTCCTGCTGTACCTTCTGTAGGGGTAAGGGTCAGCTCCCCTGTGGGGATATCGGTGGCTTCATAAATGGCAGTGTATACAATACTGCCGGTGTAGGTGCCTTCTGCTAAATCGTCTTTAGCAGAGACGGCATAGTAGATATTAGTATTCGTGGTAGTTTGATTCATAGGGATAGATTGGAACATCACTTCGTTACCTTTGGTAGGCACTCCGGCCCATTTGGAATCTTTGTCTACCACAGGTAATTGAGCATCATAAGAGTTACCAAAACCATTCTCGGCAATACCGGGCGTAGTGTTATTTAGGGCAAAACCCCAGGAATTACCAGTGAGAGCTACCGGTTCTAAGATAGTGCCGGTAGTGGCCGGAATGGTATTACTGCCATTAGTAAGGGCATTAGAGGTGGTACTGTCTGTAGAGAGATAAAGTTTACAGTTGGCCGCCGCCGTAGCTGGAGCGGTGATGGTAGTAGTGACGGTATCCTCACCAGCCCTGATCACATTAGTATAAGGCACGGTTTCGAGATGCAGAGGAATCGTTCCAACGGAAGAAATAGATACTGAGTATTTGGATGGATCGATGGTCCCAAGATTATCCGCTGCGTTAGCAGTAGGGATTAAAGAGGTTCCTAGTAGCCCCCCCCCCCCAGAGTATGAGAGCAGAGAACATTACTGCGATTGGTTTTACATAACCTCTATTCATATGTTTAAGTATACATAAGTATTAACATAAAAGCAAGAGTTTTTTGGAAAAATCGCCTTATGTTATAATTATGATATGAAAAAGGCGCAAAAATCAGAGAACGTGACCATAAATCGCCGGGCGCATTATGACTATCATCTCGGCGATGAGCTGACTGTGGGTATGGTTTTGGCTGGGCTGGAAGTCCGCGCCATCCGTGACCACCACGTCCAACTAAAAGGCTCTTTTATCACCCTGAAAAACAGGGAATTATGGCTGAATAATCTTACCCTCGGTGCTGATAACGTGCAAAATATTAAACTTTTGGCGACAAAAAAACAAATCGCTGTGCTGGCCCGCGCCCGCCAAGACGGTCTGCAAATTGTGCCAGTGCGCCTTCTAGCTGGTGGACGTTACATTAAACTCGTGATTGCGACCGGCAAATCCAAGAAAAAATACGACAAGCGCGAAGCCATCAAGAAACGCGATATTAACAGAGGTAAATTCTAATGAAACTCTATTCTTGGAATGTAAATGGCCTGCGTGCAGTATTGCGCAAGGGCGCCCTCCAAGATTTTATCGCTAGCGAACAGCCAGACGTTTTATGTTTACAAGAAATCAAAGCCAAACCCGAACAAGTCGAGCTCGATTTACCGGATTACGACATCTTCTGGAACCCAGCTGAGAGGCCTGGGTATTCTGGTACAGCCACGTTGGTTCGAAAAATGAGCAAGAATAACTTGTCCGAGGGGGGTCCGGAGCTACGGCGAGGATTAGCGCGCGACACCCGTGACGACGGGCTGTCGCGACGCGACCCCGAGGATAAGTTATTTTGCTCAATTCTCAAAGAAGGTCGTGTGCTGACCTTAGAATTTCCAGATTTCTATCTGGTAAATGTCTATACTCCGAATGCCAAGCCCGACTTGGCACGGTTGGATTTGCGCGAAAATTGCTGGGACCCGAAGTTTCGCGAGTATCTAAAAGAACTTGAAAAAACCAAGCCCGTCGTGACTTGCGGTGATTTTAACGCTGCACATCAAGAAATTGATCTAGCTCGCCCAGATCAAAACCACGAACATGCCGGCTTCACCGACCAAGAACGCCAGGGAATTACTAATCTGCTGAATGATGGTTTTGTGGATACTTTTCGTCAATTGCATCCCCAGACTCAGCGCTATTCTTGGTGGTCTTTCCGCGGCAATGCCCGTGCCAATAACGTTGGCTGGCGGATTGATTATTTCTTTATTTCTAAAAAATTATTGCCCAAACTAAAAGATGCCGAAATTTATGAAAATATCACCGGTTCAGATCACTGTCCTATCTCTATCACCTTAGATTTACCAAAGGAGCAATAAATGCCCACCCCTGATTATTGGCAAAAAAATGACGACCCCAAGTCACCTCTGTTCGCAGATTTAGCCTGGAACATTCCAGATCAAAAATCCGGCAAAATCACCGTGGTTGGTGGCAACAGCCAGGCTTTTTCTACCCCTGTAAAAATTTCTGATTATCTGACTCAAACCTTTCCACTCCAAGAAGTTATTACTCTGTTACCAGATAATCTAGCCAAATCTCTACCACCTCTGGATAACTTTCAATTTGCGCCATCCACTAATTCTGGCTCTTTTGCCGAATCAGAGTTACTAACAGAGGTGGCAGGCGCCAGTGACAGTGTCCTTTTGGTCGGTGATCTATCTAAAAACACCGCCACCGCCAAAGCTATCGCGAAACTGATTACAAAAACCACATCACCCCTGTTTATTACCCGTGATACGGTTGATCTAATCACCCCTTACGCCCAAGATATCATCGAACGCCCTCAAGTCTGTTACATTGCCTCTTTGGCGCAGCTACAAAAATTATTCCGAGCCCTCTATTATCCCAAGATGATCATGCTCTCGATGCCCCTGTTGCAGCTCGTCGAGGTATTACACAAATTCACTCTCACTTACCCCTGTACTTTAGTCACTTTTCACGAAGAAAAAATTTTGGTTGCACAAAATGGGCGGGTCATTTCTAACCCTATTGCCAGCACCAAATACGGCCCGATTTCACTCTGGAGCGGCACTCTGGCCAGCAATATCACTGCTTTTAACCTCTACAACCCCGGCCAACCCTTGCAAGCCACCACCGCTGCTCTTTGTTATTAAACCAAGAAAAAGGCCGCCCGTAGGCGACCTGATTTTCTATTTTTTACATAAAGGCGTCACGTCTTCTGAACGGCGATCCTTTTTTACAACTATGAACGCAACGGCGACAATCACACCTGCAATTGTTAGCGTTGCCTTGGTCATAGTGTAAGCAAACGGGAGCAACAATAATTCTCCTAACGTGCTTGGCCACCATAGAACCATGAGACAGAGTACAAACATCCCAATTACATAAGCCCAGCGACGCATTAGCACCACCTTTGTTAATACCTTATCTCTTGGGCCATGACTTTTGATACGGAAATGTCGCCAAATCTCAACGATTATAGCAACAACTCCAAAAGCTACACTGATCCAAGCTACTACCCACCAATGGAGATAGAACACGATATAAAACAAAAAGCTAACTAATAGAATTATGTCTGCTACCTTGTCGAATAACTGGTAACGTTCATTTTCGCGCCATCAACGTCGTTTGCCATCTTTTGGATACGGTCATGCTCTAGCCACAATGCCGTCTAAGGCATCGGTTAATTCACCGATGACAAAAACTAATAATGCTCAGCCAGAACTAACTCCCACAAATGTAAAAAATATTAAAAGACTCGAGAATATAACTATTCTTGACAGAGTCAATACATCGGCAATATGATACTTTTTCATTTTAACTGCCCTCCCTTCATCATATTGAACCAACTGTTTCTATTATACCACAAAAAATGCATCTTGACAAGATGCATAAGTATTTTCCTCTGGTGGGCGAGAAGGGACTTGAACCCTTACTCCCGTAAAGAGAACCAGATTTTGAGTCTAGCGCGTCTACCAATTCCGCCACTCGCCCTCCCTGTTAGTTTAGCACATGAAAAACCCCGAGTCAAATGCTCGGGGTCTCACCTAAAACTTTCGAGCTCGGCATCTCTCTCTTGTTTTAGAAGTTGGAGTTGGTATCAACTCTGATACAGCTGGATTGGAATAAAAAAAGCGCAATTCGCTACACCCGTCAATAAACCCTTGGCTGTACTTAACTCGACCAACATTAAAGCTAGAAACGTCAAGAGATTGCAAAAACATACAATCTTCAAACATCCCCATCATTCCTTCAACACAGTGTGTATCAAATGAGCCTAGCGATAAATCTTCTGCCCCGCAACCACAAAACATCATTGACATGTCAACAACACGACTGGTATTAAGATTTTGTAAACCTAAAAAACCTTCAACACCAATTAAATCGCAAAATCAACCCGTACAATAATGAGGACGATAGTAGCGAAAACTCTCATCGAAGATGACGCCTCTAATACTCTCTGCGATATCCACATCTTGGGATCAGGGGATATTATTAATGCAATCATCTACAAACTGAGGAAAGGGAGCATTGATATAATGATGTATTCCAGCGACAAAATCAGGTACAGGGAAGGTCCAACCTTCCACATCATGGTCATAATCATCACAATAAAAAACTAAAGCGTAATCAGGCCGCAAAACGGCCTTAGGTCAAAAATTATCGTTAATCATAAATAACCTTTCTCTCAAAACTTAAGAGTGCCGGACTCTTAAAGTGCTTCCCATTTTGGACTGTTTTTATTATAATATATTAGTATGAAGATTGCAATTTTTACTGATGTCTATGGGCCAGGGAATGGCGGTATTGCCTCATCAATAGCGTCCCAAAAAAATACCCTGGAGGAGCTCGGGCACAAGGTGACGGTTTTCTATCCATCACTCAAAAAATCGCACAATGCGACCGAAATTGTGGTACCAACATGTCAACATCTGCATCCAGATGGAATTGCGATTGCGCGGCGCCCGCGTCTGATTGAAAAATGGGTGCTCAATCATTTTCCAGATTTCAAAGAGTTCGACATCGTCCATGTCCACTACGAAGCGGGCGCCAGCATCGCTGGGATGCACCTGGCCCGTCAATTTAAAATCCCCCTAATCCAAACCATGCATGGTCGAGAAGATAGTGCCGTCATGGCTAACATTCTCTCCCCATTCAAGACTTTAGGCGGTTTTTTGCTCAATTGGTTCCATTCTTGGTATCTCCCACACCCTGTTAAGGTAAAAAAAGACGACTATTTAGCCACCACCAAAGCCCGCGCCTCAATCTGGACTTTGATGGTTAATCATGCTAACTACGTTGATTTAGTTTTGGCGCCCTCCCGACATTTTAAAAACAAATTACAACATTATGGCGTGACTAAACCCATTAAAATCCTCACCAACACAATTGACGACAATCTAATCCCGGCCAAATTAGCCGTACGTACTCTTAAATCTGGTGAGCCACTACATATGATTTGGAATAGTCGCCTATCGCATGAAAAACGCTTCCGAGAATTCGCACAAGCTCTCCAAAAAACTAATTTTCCTTACAAAATGGATGTCTACGGTGATGGCAACGAACTCCAACAAGCCAAAAAATGGTGCACTCGCCGTCAATTGCCTATCACATTTCATGGCTCTAAGCCTCGTCCTCAGATTTTGCGTCAAATGGCCAAATGCCACCTTGGTATTTCGGCATCTTATAATTTTGATACACAGGGTATGAATTTACTCGAAGGTTTGGCAACTGGACTACCGATGTTCTTCTGCGATCCAGATATGAAAGAAGTCATGCCAAAGGATAGTTTTGTTTGCGCAACTAAACCCGATATTGAAACAATGGCCACGACTTTAAACCAACTCTACAATCACCCTGAGCAAATCGCCAAGATGAGCAAAACTGCCATGGAGCATCGTAAAGACGTCCTTCGCTCTACTCACAAACGAGACCTTGAGCAAATCTATCAAAAGATGGTATAATTAGCTTATGGATAATAACAGTGGTGGGCTTTCTCCAGCCGAACGTCAACGTAAAACTGCTGCCGCTATCGCCCGTAAAAAGGTGCTAGAGGCCTATGGTGATGTGGACACAAAAACTCCAAAGCAAAAGACTACCCCTGTTAATAAAAACGTTTCTAAAGCTGATTTACATAAGTACCACTCTAGCTGGCAAAATTATTACCAAAAATATTACGGCGAGTATTATGCCAAAGCTGCCCACGACTATCTAGCTGCCCAAAAGCTACGCCAAGAACGTCAAAAAGCTGACGACGAACGTTTACTCGGTGAAGATGCTGTAACTATTGCTGCGGCCGAGCAGCAAGAAGAAGCCACTAAAGAATCTGTCTTTAAGCTCAGGCGTAAATTTACCCGTATGTCTGAAAGTCTGAAAGATTCACGTCGTCGTCGTGTGTACATTCCAATTTTAGTTGGTGTGGGTGTGGTTTTAATTTTACTTTTTATGCAATTCAACCGTCTTTTATTCGCACCAATTGCCGCCTATGTGTCGCCAGGGAATAACGAATCATCCAGTATTACCCCTGTTGATGGCACAGTTTCTCAGCCGGTTTCAGCCGACCCACGCTTAATCATTCCTAAACTAAATGTTGACGTACCCGTTGATTTTAGCTCAGATAATAGCAATGCTAGCATGATGAGCTCGATGAATAATGGCGTGACACGCTTCGCTATCCCAGGCGCCAGCGCCATGCCTGGCGAAATTGGTAATTTAGTGATTACCGGGCATTCAGCCGGTGACCTTTATAGCAGTAACCCTTATAAATTCATTTTTTCTGGTCTCGAAAGATTAGAAAATGGTGATATGATTTATGTCAATTATAATTCTACGCGTTATACTTATTCGGTCACGGACAAAGAAACCGTCTCACCGAGCGATGTCGCCGCACTTACCAAAACAACTAGTAAACCACAGTTAATTTTGGTCACTTGTACACCGCTAGGAACTTCACGTTATCGTTTATTAGTTCATGCTGACCAAGTCAGTCCTGCCATCGATAGCACTACACCTGCTGCTACAGCAAGTTCTAACGTCACAAAATCCGAAAGTGGGATGCCGGCCAACGAACCTACTTTCTTTGAGTCTATTTGGAATTTTCTAACGGGTAAAAATTAATCAATGATGCGCATGCGCATCAACTTACCGCCGCTAACGTAGTAAATATATAAATCATTTTTGCTGATAATTACTGGCTGATTATCAACGTTGCTAGCTAATTCACGTGTGTTCCAACCGTCAAAATCCCAGACCGATAATGTACCATCCACGATACCATAAAGCATATCATCATCAATCCATTTGATTTGATCGACTGGACGATCATAACTGTAAGTGTCACCCATATCAATGTCGACAGCCACAAATTGTTTACCAGTATTACCGACTACATATTCACCCCCGTTATTAAGCACTAATCTATCTGGAACAATACCCATATCGGCATCAGTAAATTTACGCATGACGGAATTTTCGCCCTCAATGTCAATGGTACGTTCTTTTTCGGTGATCAGGCCGGCCAATTTCGAAAATTCACCACCCCACACCCAAGCGTGATTACCGATTGTATAAACCAAATAATTCGCATCATAATAATGGCTAATGGCTAATTTAACTGGTTGAGACAAATCGTCAATTTCTTTGACGACAAGGCTCGATTTCGCACCATCTTGATAATAACCAATCGCGCGCTTACCACCTTCGCGCTCACCAGTTACATAAATCAAATCTTCGTCGTAAACTGCAAAGTCGGCCACATTGTTAACTAGAACAGTAGAGAGAGAAGCCCCACCTACGTCCAAAATGTGAATATTGCCGTTTTCAAAAGCCCACAAACGCATTGCTGAGTTGGTGGCTAATTTGATGTCTGAAAAATCAAGATTAAATTTCTTGGTTAGATTCATACTTTCTTTGATGGTCTTGAAATTAATCACTGCCCAAGTACGTTCACCATTAACTTTGGCGCGCACCAAAATACGATTTTCATCTTTGCTCCACGTAAATTGTTCGGGGATAATTTCAATTTCTTCGTCTTTATCTGTAAAAACTGATTTGACATCAATTTTGGTATTAACAACTTCATCACCCTTGATATCAACTAATTGCCACTCGCCACTGTTATTGCCGTACAATAAATAATTACGGCCACGCGAAGTTTGATAAAAAGTGGCCTTTGCTAAATCAACTTTTGCAATTTCTTTACTGGAACGATTTTGCAAGAATAAACGTGGATAATAAAGACGCATCAAATGACCCGGATGCATCTTGATAGCTTTTTCCCAATGATCATAACCTTCACGCGAAAGTTCCAACCAATGTTCGCCTGGCGACAAAGAACGGCTAGTATTCGTGCCGGTAAATAAAGTCTCGCCGTCTATCGAAACAGTTGCACCGGTTGGCATACTATGCAGCTGCATCAAACCAGATTGTTCAACTTCACCCTTATGATTAACGTTAAAACCCATCGTAATTAAGACTGTGAGTGTCACGATTGCGACTACGGCGAATACCATAAAAAACTCAGCAATCACCACGCTGCGCTTTTGTAACTTGCGTTTTTCTTCATAATCCATATTGTCATTATATCATTTTCTATGTATAATAAAATAGACATAAGCGAGGAAACTATGAATCAAAAAACTCAAGCGGCTCATCCAACTAGTAGCACGGCACATCGCCGAGTACAGCGTTCCACGACGCTCAATCGTAAATATGTGCGTCGCCCAAACCTGACTCAAGGTGATATTGTCCGTCGTCCTAAACGTCCTACCGCAGCCACTTCAAAAGTTCCTACGCCCAAGCGCCGCGGTTACGTAGCACCTGCGCCTGCTAAAAAACTAGCTCCTGTTGTGAAGAAAGTCACCCCGGCCAAAAAACCAGTCACACCCAAAAAACCGGTTGTCACAAGTAAACCAGCTGCTACCAAAAAACCAATAGTAAAACCAGCGCCAACAAAAACCCAGACCGAAGAACCCACCAAATCCCCCAAGTCCGTCAAGCGCATCGTCATCGCTCTAATATGTGCCGCTGCTTGTATCGCCGCCTTAATTGGTTTTATTAAATTGAACATTCCAACTATCTCGGTACACTTTGCCGCTGCGCAAGTTGGCATTGACGCTTCTTATCCGTCTTATATCCCATCGGGTTATTCTTTGTCGAGTGTTGGTGCTGAAAACGGTCAAGTGGCAATGTTGTTCAAAGGTCCAGACGACAAATCTTTCCGCTTATTAGAAGAAAAGTCATCGTGGGACAGCAATGCCTTGCTCAACAATTTTGTAAAAACAGAGTGGGATGATTATTCTACTGCCCGTGAACAAGGTTTAACTATTTATGTTGCTGGTTCTAATGCTACATGGGTTAACGGTGGTATTCTTTATCGTATTGTTGCGGATGACGGCACCCTGAGCAAAAAACAAATTTACGACCTCGCGACCTCTCTTTAGTGGTATAATATAAAAATGATGAAGACACGTTTTGCTCCTAGCCCAACCGGCTATATTCACATCGGAAATGTGCGTAGCGCCATTTATCCGTTTTTAATAGCACGTAAAATGAAGGGAAATTTAATTTTACGTATTGAAGACACCGACCAAGCTCGTTACGTCGAAGGCGCAACTGATCTAATTATGGATACGCTCAAATGGCTGGGTATGGATTGGGATGAAGGCCCGATTGTAGGTGGTCCTAACGGTCCATATTATCAGACCGAACGCCGCGAAATTTATCACGAATGGGCTCAGAAGTTAATCGATACTGGGCGCGCTTATGCCGACCCCACACCACCTGAACAAGTTGCCAAATACAGGGAAGAATGCGTCAAAAAGAAGGTGCCATTCCTTTATCGTAATTTCCGCCCCGAAAATCCACCCGAATGGAAACCAGGCTTACCATTGCGTTTCAAATCTGACCCACAACCTCGTAAATGGTACGACGAAGTTTTTGGTGATCTACACGCTGGTCCAGAAATGCAAGACGATTTTATTATGATTAAAAGCGACGGTTTGCCAACTTATAACTTCGCTCACATTGTTGATGATTATCTGATGGGCGTCACCCATGTAATTCGTGGCGCTGAGTATCTCGCTAGTATGTCAAATTATCTCGCCATGTATGAGGCTTTTGGCATCAAAGTGCCGAAATTTGCGCTACTTCCAGCAATTTTGCCCAAACACGGTAATAAAAAACTCAGTAAACGTGATGGCGCTAAATCTGTAACAGATTACCGCGCTGATGGTATTTTACCTCAAGCGATGTTTAATTACCTAGCTTGCCTGGGTTGGAACGATGGCACTGAGCAAGAAATTTATACAATGGAAGAGTTAATTAACGCCTTTTCTCTGGACCGCATTCAGGTCTCCGGTGCGCGTTTTGACGAAGATAAGCTATTCTGGGTCAACGGTCAATGGATTCGTAAAATCGCCGACGAACAGGGAATTGAGGAGCTTTATAAATATACCGATGGATTCTGGCCAAAAGAAGCCGAAAAGGCCTCCGATGAGCGCCGCATTGAAGTTCTCGGTATTATTTACGATCGTCTCAAAACTCTGGCTGATCTCCGTACCATGACCCCTTATTTCTTCGCCGAACCAGAAGTTGATATTAAGCAAATTACTGACAATAAATTCATCAAAAAAATCGACGCTAAAGAATTACCAAAATTATTAGAACAAACGATTACGGCGCTTGAATCTAGCGATTGGGCCGCTGACGCTTTGCAAAAAACTTTGAATGATTTACTGGAAGAAACCGGCACCAAGCCTGCCCAATTATTCTCTCTGATCCGCATCGCAGTCTCATTTGCACCATTTTCACCAGCATTACATCTAACCTTAGCTACCCTCGGTAAAGAAACCGCCCTGAAGCGTCTCCGTGCCGTGCTCGACATTTTATAGTGTTCATGCTAAAATAGGTCTATAATAAGCGAGGAATTTTATGGACTCTTCACCACAATTAAAAGATTCAACCGACAATCAAACTTTTGAATTCACATCTGATGAAATCGAAAAAGATATCAACAAAAAAGAAAGGAAAGATAAAATGGCCAAAAAAGGCAAAAAACCTCACAAGAAAATGTCTAAAAAGAAAAAAGTCGCTATTATCATCACGGTTGTAGTGGTAGTTCTAGCTGCTGTAGGGGTATTGCTATTCTTCTTGTTACAACAAAAGAAACAGGAAGAGGAGGCGGCCATCAAGCATTACAGTGTGCTATCTGGTGAAGAAATTTCCGACGAATCTCTCAATAGCAAACCAACTTTTTGTATTCAAACCCCAAATGGTGCTGATGTGGCTGACCGCACCCACGTTGGCCTCAATCAAGCCCCGATTGTTTTTGAAGCCATTGCCGAAGCTGGTATTACTCGCTTCGCGGCTATTTATCAAAATCCGACATCTAGCGCAATCGGGCCAATCCGCTCACTCCGCCCTTATTATCTAGAATGGGATACGCCATTTGACTGTACCGTAGTGCACGCTGGTGGTTCAGATGAAGCTCTAGCCGACTTAAAAGCCGGGAATTATCGCGACTTGACCGAAAATTATGATTATATGTGGCGCGATATATCAATGTATGCTGCTCCCAACAATCTCTTTACTTCGCCTAAATTACTGAATAATTTTAATACTAATAATAAGTTCACTTCTTCGACCATCGTAGCGCCCGACCGCATGAAGCCCGACGAAGCCAAAAACAAAGCCTCTGACAACAAAGCCGCCGCCGAGCCAAACAACGAAGAAAATACCAAAGATAACGCTAATCGTACCCCGAAACCTCTGACCACTGAAATTGCCGTCAACTTTGGCGCGCAGCCCTCTTTCAACGTCGTTTACACCTACAACGCCGATAATAACTCCTACGATCGTGCTTATGCCAACGGACTTAAACACATGACTTACACCTGTCCAGTAGATCTGACCGAACCAAAAATCCCCCGCGAATGTGGTGATCCACATCAAATTTCTCCAAAAGCCATCGCAGTGATGGAGGTTTCCGAAACTAAAGCTTCGGACGGCTATCACGAAAGTATTACCACCATCGGCAAAGGCACCGCCTATGTCTTCCAAAATGGGGAAGCCATCAAAGGTACTTGGGAGAAAAAGTCCGCCAAAGACCAAATCGAATTCAAAGACGAAAACGGCAACACAATTTACTTCACCCCTGGACAACTCTGGATTTCTGCCATTCCAGCCAGACAAGGGTCCGTCAAATATTAAGCATTAGACTTTTTGGTCAAAATATGATATAATAAAGGCATGAAGTCTTTACCAATTGTTGCATTAATCGGCCAAACCAACGCCGGCAAATCTAGTTTGCTGAATCGTTTGGCACGCCGTAAGATCGCGATTGTAGCCCGTGAAGAGGGCACCACGCGCGACAATGTGATGGCTCGCATCGACGAGCGCTTTTTGTTGGTAGATACCGCTGGCCTGAAAAATCCCGATGATGATTTTGAGGCCAGTATTCAAGATCAAATTCAAGATGCGATTGATGCGGCCAAAATTATTTTGCTGGTCGTAGATAGCACCAAATATCCTAGCCAACGCGACCGCGACATCGCCAAATCGGCACTCAAATCAAAGAAACCAGTGTTGCTACTCCTTAATAAATCCGACCGCGGCGAAAGTTTAGACGAAAAAGAATTTTTGCGTCTCGGCATCAAACCAAGTGAAATTTATCGCACATCTGCTACCACTGGACAGGGAACAAAAGAGCTTAAAGCTCGTATTTTAAGTTCTGAGACCGTGTCAGAAGCGGGACCAAAAACCTTAAAATCGAGTCTGAAAATCGCTTTAATTGGCCGACCAAATGTTGGCAAATCCTCTTTGTTTAACTCTTTGGGTAAAAAACAGCAGGCAATTGTGAGCTCAAAGCAGGGAACGACCAGAGATGTTAATCGTGTTAATGTCAAATACAAAGGTCGTGAGTTAGAAATTTTGGATACTGCAGGACTCCGTAAACCTGGTAAACGCGAAGTCGGTATTGAAAAATTTTCGGCGCTTCGTTCGCTGGCTGCCATCGAAGAAGCCGATATTTGCGCACTATTAATTGACGCTACCGAACCTCACGCCAAACTCGATCAATCCCTCGCCGGTGCAATTATCAAAGCCGGCAAAGGCATTGTCGTGGTTATTACAAAAACAGATTTAGTTGAAGACACAGATGAAATTATTGATAAATTAGAATACGACCTAAATTTTATCCCTTACGCCCCCGTATTACTAACCAGTTCTGAAACAGGGAAAAATGTAACGCAATTGTTTGAATTGGCTTTGGAAATTGACAAGACTCGTCATCAACAGGTCAAAACTTCCGAACTCAACAAGATCCTCGGCGATGCCATTATTAGTCATCCACCTGCTGGCTTAAAAAATACCCACCCCAAACCCAAATATATGGTTCAGACCGATACTTGCCCACCTTGGTTTGTAGTGCATGGTCACGAATTGCAATTAATGCATTGGTCCTACAAACGCTATCTTGAGCGCAAAATACGAGAAAAGTACCCATTTGTGGGTACTCCAATCTTTTTCTCATTTTATAATGACTAAAAAAATGGTGACTCCGGCGGGAGTCGAACCCGCGATTTTCTGGATGAGAACCAGACGTCCTAGACCACTAGACGACGGAGCCGTACCTTTATTCTATCAGATACACTTCTGTTTGACAACTAGCTAGTAGTTCTCAAACATCTTATGGTATAATAACAATATGTCGCAAGAAACAATTGCTGAGCTTAAAAAGAAACTCGCCGAAGTGAATGCACGCTATAGCGAGATTCGCACGATTGCCGCCGAAAAGCGGGCCGAATTTGGACGCAAAATTAATGCCGACAAACAGGCTATTTTGGAAAAAATCGCCGCCGCCGAAGCCGCTGCGCTAGATAGTGCGGTTGAACCAATTGATATTACTGCGCCAACCGCGCCAAATCTACCCTTACCACACTTATTCTCAGCCGACCGTGGCAATCAACACCCCTTGATGTCCGAGCTAGACCGTATTTGTATGATTTACCAGATGATGGGTTTTGATATTTTAGAATCGCGCATCCTTGATGACGAATTTCATATGTTTGACAGCCTTAATTTCGCACCTGGCCATCCCGCTCGTGATCAATACGACACTTTTCGCACTGAAGAAGGCTTCATCCCGCCCGCACATACTTCTACTATGCAACATCGTGCATTAGTTCAATATCGTGACAACCTAAAACAGGGAAAGAATATCGCCGTGGCGATTCCAGGGCGCGTCTTCCGCAACGAAGATGTCGATGCCACGCACGAACACACTTTTTATCAATGCGAAGGCGTGTATGTATCCGAAGATTGTTCTTTGGCGCAAATGCTCGGCATCCAAAAAGAATTTCTTGAAACTTATTATGGGCAGAAATTGCAAACCAAAACTCAACCTAGTTATTTTCCATTTACCGAACCGTCTCTGGAGTTTTTGATTGAAAAACCCGCCAATATCGCTGGTAAAGCCGGTGAATATCTAGAAATGCTCGGCTGTGGGATGATTCATCCGAACGTTTTAAAAATGGCCGGCATCGACCCGCAAAAATACCGTGGTTTTGCCTGGGGTATTGGCATTGATCGTTTAGTCATGTTGCGCTATCACTTGAACGATGTGCGTAATTTTGAATCTGGTAAATTAGACTTTTTGAAGGAGTTCCCGGCATGTTAATCTCAGTAAATTGGCTCAAAAAATTCGTTTCGATTGATTGTTCGGATCAGCAATTGGTTGATTTGATCGGTTCACGCTTAGTAGAAATTGAAGAGACTATCGATCTCGGTGAACGCTACAAAAATATTTATGTGGTAGAAGTCAAAACTTGCGAAAAAATTCCGGAAACACATCTTTCTCTCTGTACAATTGATGCTGGTAATGTTAAATTAGCCGGTTTGGACGGCCAAGATACACACGCTATTCAAGTAGTTTGCGGCGCGCCGAATGTTCACGCCGGTATGTTTGCGGTTTGGATTGCACCAGGCGCAATGGTGCCAGCCAGCTTCCACGAAGACGAGCTATTTATGATTGGCAAGCGCAAAATGCTCGGCAAATATTTGTCTTATGGTATGCTCGCCGGTGCAGACGAGCTGGATTTTGGCGACGACCACTCTGGCATTGTTGAAATCGACCCGAAAATCGCTAAACCCGGCATTGCTCTCGCCGATTTGTTTGACCTTAACGACACGATTTTAAACATCGAGAACAAATCTTTGACTCATCGTCCGGATACTTTTGGTTTGATTGGCTTTGCCCGTGAAGTGGCCGGCATTCTCGGCCAGCAATTCATCGAGCCAACTTTACCGCAAATTGATACGGTTGAAAATCCTAATATTTCTCTAAAAATCACCACCGATGCGAAACTTTGCCCCCGTTATTCCGCCATCGTACTAGAAAAACACGGCGACTTAGGGAAGAGTCATTATTTAACTTTTGAGCAGACTTTGCTGGCACGCTCTGGTATGCGCGCAATTGATCCAATTGTTGACGCGACTAATTATTTCATGCTCTTGACCGGGCAACCTTTACACGCTTTTGATTATGATAAATTTGTCAAAGTTGGCGGCAACAAAACCGCGCATGTGAAAGTGCGCACCGCCAAAGACAAAGAAAAAATCGTCTTGTTAGATGGCACTAACATTACAATGACCCCTGATGACATCGTGATTACCAGCAATGATGTGCCGGTGGCACTAGCAGGTGCGATGGGTGGCGCTAATACTATTATCGACGAACATACCGAGCGCGTTTTGCTCGAATCGGCCACCTTTAATCTGTTTAATTTGCGTCGTACCCAGATGAATCATGGTATTTTTTCCGAAGCAATTCAGCGCTTTACGAAAGGTCAGCCAGCCAGCCAAACCCTACAAAATGCGGCTGCCTGCGCCAAATCTCTACATGATATTTTGCGCCCACTCACTACTGTTGATTGCTATCCCAAGCCAGTAAAACCTATTACTGTCAAATTAACTATCGATGAAATTAATGATACTCTCGGTACTAAATATACTGCTGGTCAAATTGTTAAAACTCTTACCAATGTTGGCTTCGAAGTGGATCATAACCGTGATAATTTAACAGTTGTGGCTCCACTTTGGCGTACTGACATTGCTATTCCAGTTGACATCATTGAGGAAATCGGCCGCCTAAACGGGTATGATAATATTGCGCCAGTCGTGCCACCTCATCACACCGCCCAAGAAAATCCTCTGGCTGAAGCCAAAGTCTTGTTACGCCATCTTTTAGCTGTAGCCGGCGCCAACGAACTTTTGACCTATTCATTTATTCCTGAAACTTTGATGACTAAAGTTGGCCAAGACCCTAATAAATCTTTCCGTATCGTTAACTCAATTTCCCCTGATTTACAATACATTCGTCAAACTATTGCACCGTCATTACTGCAAAAAGCCTACGCCAATCTCAAAAACGGCTACAACCGTTTCGTCTTATTTGAAATCGGCCAAGTTTTGAGTAAAAGTTTTTCAGTAGACGACGACAAAATCCCAATGCCGGAGCATCATGTTGCGTTAGTAGCCGCCAATAAGAAAGATTTGCCTCAGTATTATCAGTTGAAACTCTATATTGAGCATATCGCTCGCGCCTTTGGTGCTGAATTCGAATTTCGCCCGTTTACACCGGCCAAAGACAAACGCGACGCCTACTATGAACCCAAACGTAGCGCTCATATTTACCTGGCAGATCAATATATGGGTACAATTGGCGAAATCAAAGGTTCGGTTGCGCAAGCGATGAAATTACCACGTGGCACCGCCGTGGCAGAAGTAACCATTGATGGCTCTAACTATGCCGCCAGCGATTATATCCCTGAATTTCACTTTGGCAATTATCCTAAGGTTGAACGTGACGTCACTTTAACGCCTAAATCAGCCGAGACTACTTACGCCAATCTCTATCAGCAAATCGCTAAAATTTTAACCGACCAAGGCCTGATTTTTACCATTACACCCCTGTCTATTTATCAAGCACCGGGCAAATCTATCGCCAAAACCACTTTCCGCCTCAATTTCACTCATCCAGACAAGACTTTGGAATCTAGTGAAATCTCTGCTATAATGAAAAAGATAGAAAAAATTTCATAAATAACTGGAGGACTTATGGAAGAGAAGGCGACTCGCACTTCTGCGAAACAGCGTATCTTTATTGGTGTGATTGCAGTGCTAATGTTAGGCTCATTTGTGGCTGTTTATATCGGTATTGTCGCCGGCAGAGGGAATCAAACAAACAATGTGGATCAAGAAAAAGTAGCAGCCTTACAAAAAGAATACCAAGACAAAAATGCCGAGGTTGAGGCTGAAGCAGCCAAATGGTCTGATAAATATTTTAATGATTTTAAACAATATAAATCGGAGGTCAAATCTTATAATGCATCTACTGTAAATAGTGATGGCCTCAAGACTACTGACATTAAAGTCGGGACTGGCCGTGAACTTGGCGAAAGCGACAAAAACTACTTTGCCTACTACATTGGCTGGTGTGCTGATGAAAGTATTTTTGATTCGTCATTTAACGATGCTTCTAACCCGACTTCATTAAAGACGCCAATTGACGCGAATTTAGGCTTAATTGAAGGCTGGACCCGTGGCGTTGTTGGTATGAAAATCGGTGGTGTACGCGAACTTTCCATCCCAGGAGAACTAGCCTATGGTTCTACTAAAGAAATCTGTGGTGGTACCAATTCACCCCTTAAATTTATAGTGATGGCACTCGAAAAGACCGATCCATTAGCTACCCTCTCTGATGAACTATCTAAAATCACCAACAAGTTAGTCTACGCTTCCTACGGTATGGAAGTCCCTGAAGATTGACATTTCTTCGCACTTGTGCTATAATTAAAGATGGAAGTATTGTCCTGAGGGAGGACAGCACCAACTTGCTATTTTCGCCTCTCTCCAGGGCAGCTTAGCAAGTTGGTTTCTTCTGAATGTTTTCGAAAACATATTAAGGGAGGATTCTATGGAGGAACAATCAACTTTGAACGGGAGAGACAATGGCACAGCAGAGCATCGTAAGACGCCAGAAGAGCGTCAAGCTGCTCGCCGGGACTGAGGTGGACGTGTCCTGTTTGTATTAGGATTTTTCACCGTAATGGTACTATTTATGCTAACAGCCTTCAGCCTAATCAATCTTCTCCACTAAAAGCCCGCCAATCTGGCGGGCTCTTTTTTTTGTGTTATAATTTTGGTATGAAACAGACATTCTTCTTCTATGACTTAGAAACATCAGGAGTAAATCCACGCGAGGATCGCATTATGCAATTCGCGGGACAACGCACTGATTTGGATTTACAACCAATTGGCGACCCGATTAATTTATTGGTCAAAATGAATGATGACACTCTACCAAAACCACAGGCTATTCAAATAACCGGTATTACACCCCAAGATACTCAAGCTAATGGATTAACCGAAGCTGAATTTTGCCACTATTTAATGGAAGAGATATTCACGCCTGGTACAATTTCCCTCGGCTATAATACGATTCGTTTTGACGATGAGTTTATGCGCCATCTGTTTTGGCGTAATTTTTATGATCCCTATGAATGGCAATGGAAAGATGGTCGCGAGCGCTGGGATATGCTCGATGTGGTGCGGATGACTAGGGCGCTGCGTCCCGAGGGAATTAAATGGCCAACTTTACCTGATGGTAAAATCACTAATAAACTTGATATGCTAACGGTCGCTAATGGTATTGAACACGCTGATGCTCACGATGCTATGGCTGACGTCAACGCTACTATCGCCGTGGCTAAGTTAATGCGTGACAAGCAACCAGAGCTTTTTAACTACCTCTTTAAAATGCGGAATAAAAAAGTTATTCAACAAATGATTAACCTTGACGACAAGCAACCATTCGTATATTCCTGTGGACGCTATGGTACCAAGCATAATTTTACCACCGTAGCATTTCCTCTCACCACTGGACGTAACGGCAATGTGTTAGTTTATAACTTGCGTCATAATTTAAAAGATGTCGATTATGAAAAATGTTATCCAGTAGTTAAAGAGTTACAATATAATCGCTGTCCAGCTGTTGCACCAGTAAACGTATTAGATAAGGACGATGGCTGGACAAAAATTGAATTGGAACCAGAGATGGTCGAACAAAATCTGACAGATTTGTTAGCGCACCCTGAATTCGCCGAGCAAATGCGTTCTAAATATGAAGAAGAAAAAGAATGGCCAGAAGCCGTTGATCCCGAATCGGCTTTGTATAATGGCTTTTTACCAGACCAGGACCGTGTACGCTGTAACGCCGTACGCAATGCCGATGTAAATCAATTGGCCGATTTTACTCCTGATTTTACCGATGAAAGATTGCCGGAATTATTAATTCATTACAAGGCGCGCAACTACCCTAAGAGTTTAACCACCGATGAAGCCGAAAAGTGGGAAAAATACCGTCAAGAACGACTCCATCGCCAAACCGACGAGTTCCAAAAATCTGTGGCAGAATTGGCCGAGAGTGGCCAAATGGAACAGGGAATTGTCGAAGATTTAGTGGCTTGGCATCAACTTTGTTTAGATAGCTAACGGGGGAATCTCTACTGGTTCTTGCTCAATATCGTAACCAAACTTTTGCTTAACGGTTTTTTGAATTTCAGCACGTGCGGCCGCTAAATCATCGTAACCACTAGCTGAATCATTGATTAGAATCAAGGCAGCTTTGTTACTGATGCGCATACCATACAAAACTTTACCCTTCAAATTACAATGCTCAATCAGCCAGCCAGTATTGATTTTTTGGTTCCACACTGGAATATTTTTTTGCTCAGCTTGGAGTATTTCTGCAGGAGTTAAACAGATATTTTTGAAAAAACTGCCCGAACTGGGGATAACTTTAGGATCTGGCAATTTGGCAGCGCGTACCGCCGAAACAGCATCGCGAATTTGCATTGGAGAATAATCAGTAATGTCGCGTTCATCCAAATAAGCTTGCAGGGAAGGGTAAAACGGCGGCGTCAGATGACCAGGTTGCAATTGCACAGCGACCTCTGTAATAAAATAGCGTTGCTGTTCAGTTGTGTTAAAAATACTCTGACGATAGGCAAAATTTACATCTTCTTTGCGTAAAATCACCATTTTGTGACTTTTAGTGTCATAAGCTTTGACCTCAGCAAAAACATTTGCAAGTTCTTGACCGTAAGCGCCAATATTTTGAATAGGGGCTGCGCCAACTTTGCCCGGAATTGCGCTGAGTGCCTCAATGCCAGTGAGATTCATCGCACACGCTGAAGCCACAAAATCATCCCAAATTAACCCGCTACCACCCCGCAGGATCGTTGAACCATCTGGTTGAGGTTCTTTCTTAATACCAGCAATTTCGCTGATAATAATGATGCCAGGGAAGCCTTCGTCATGGCCAATGGTGTTAGCGCCAGATCCTAGAATGAAGGTCGGCAAACGTTTGACCTGGGCAAAAAGATAAGCCTGCTCGACTTCAGCCTCAGATTTGACATAAATCACATAGCGCGCTCGGCCACCAATGCGCATAGTGGTAAGCTTCGAAATCGGGACATTCTCTAAGATTTGCATGCATTCATTATATCATTTTTATCTAGTTTATGGTATAATATCAGGGTGAGTTTGGGCCGGTAGCTCAGTTGGTTAGAGCACCTGCCTCTTAAGCAGGGTGTCGAGGGTTCGAGCCCCTCCCGGCTCACCACGTCCAAAGGAGCGCCCATAGCTCAGCGGATTAGAGCACTGGTCTTCGGAACCAGGTGTCGGGGGTTCGAATCCCTCTGGGCGTACCATTTTTTTATTTTTTCGTAGTTAAATGCCAATGATCACCAAATTCACATTTATAAACACCTAGTTCGGGTGCGTCATAATCATGCTGAGCAACGGCTGCCGCCACCTCGGCTTCTTCACGTGTAGCATAGCAAACTTTTTGCTGGTCACCAACCCAACATTTTTCCGGTTCAGACTGAAGATACTGTTTTTGCTTCATATAGCTATTATATTACAAATTAATTTTGTGTCAGTTGTTGCTCGATTTGTTCAGCAGTGATTTGAATGGTAGAACCAGGGGTGGCGGTGCCTTCGAGCACGGCTTTGGCCACGATGTTTTCGACGGCTTTTTGGACAATGCGACGCATCGGACGCGCACCCATTTGTGGGTCATAGCCCCGTTCCACTAATAATTGTTTGGCTTGGTCGTCTACAGCCACGCTGATTTTTTGTGGTACCAAAGTTTTATTGACAGATTGTAAAATCAAATCTAACACTTGCAATAAATCTTCTTTGGACAGGGGTTTAAACACACAAATTTCGTCAAAACGGTTTAGGAATTCAGGGCGGAATTCGTTATTCTGAATTAAATGATTTACTAATTCATCTTTAGCGTCGGCCGGTGATTTACCTGCGCTAATCATTTCACGAATTTTGTCGGCACCGGCATTGCTAGTAGCGACGATAATTGTGTCGCGGAAACTGACTTCACGGTTTTTGGCATCGCGCAAAACACCTTCGTCTAATACCTGCAAAAGTGTGGTCAAAACTTGCGGGTGAGCCTTTTCAATTTCGTCAAACAAAACCACCGCAAAAGGCTGTTTCAATACTTGCGCGGTCAGGCTCATAGCATCATCTGCGCCATCGGCAATCAGGCGCGCTACATCTTTAGCCTCAACAAATTCATTCAAATCAATCCGCACGATATTACTTTCGCCGTTAAAGTAAACCTCGCTAATAGCCTTGGACAATTCAGTTTTCCCGACGCCCGTAGGGCCGAGGAATAAGAAAGTGCCAATCGGGCGATTTTGATTGCGCACACCCGCCGCCGCTCGGCGCAGGGCATCACTAACGGCCGCCACGGCTTCAGTTTGATCAATCATCCGTTGATGAATGAGGTCTTCTAGATTTAATAATTTGTCCTTTTCGACGGTATCTTGCGCGACCTGGACTTTGACCCCTTCGGTTTGTTCTACGGCTCTTTGCACCGATGCGGCCGTAACTACGCCGTTTTCAGCGTGATGAGCCGCTGATTCGAGCAAAGTTTGCGATTTACCCGGGTTTTCAATATCGTGTAAATAACGTTCACCCAAACGATAAGCTTCACCGAGCGATTGGTACATATACATCACCTTATTCTTGGCCTCCATCAATGGCACTTGGTCCTTGAGAACCATCATCGTCTCTTCTTCATTAGCTGGCGGAACCATAATTTTGTTCAATGAATTAGCGAGCTCGGTATTACGCGTAGAAATCTCCAGATAGCGTTGTTGATCGAGAGTCAAAATAATGCGTAGCAACCCGGCTTCCAAAATCGGCAGTAATACATTAGAAATATCAACCGAGCCATTGCCCTCTTCAAAGAATAAGTGTGCATTTTCGAGACAAATAATCACATTGCGCGCGGCATAAGCTTCGTTCATAATACTAACCACTAAATTTTCCAAATCACCAGGGCCTTTGGCTGCTGTAATCAGAGAAGTGGCGTCCAACATAAAAATCTGGCGAAAACGTAAATTATGCGGCAATTTACTGTCAGCATCCATTAGTTTTTCGGCTAAGGCGTAAATCAAAGTGGTGCGACCGCTTCCATATGGCCCGATCAAAGCCACATTTTGACGCCCGTCGCTCGAAAACACTTGAATGATTTGATTAAGAATTTCTTGATGGGCGGCTTGATAAATTTGTGTCTTACTGACATTGGCTCGTTGTTCTGAAATGTTTGTACCAAAACGATTGAGTAAAGGAGTATATCCGAAGGCAAAATCACGCGCAATGCCACCACTATGACGCGGTTTTTTGGCGTCTTTGACCATACCGTGAAGGTAGTTAAACCAATTTACTACCTGATATAAATCTTGGATTTCTAATTTTATTTGGCTCAAAGTTTGCTCATAATTTGGTGTGCTCATGACTAAAGCCACAGCTAAAACTCCACCATTAATTCGTTCAGAGCTAGTCGTAGCGCGCACATCGCGCGCATTATTAAACACTACTTTAGTGTCTGCAACTTGACCAGCTAAAGTTTTGAAAAATTCAGGTGGTAAGCCTAAACGATTCATTAAAAATCGCCCACTCAAAGTTTTTGGTAAAATTTCAGCAATTTGTGCTGGCGTCGGGTTAGCTGGCAAATTTTCTAGCACATCACTCGACAATAGATCATCCAAAGTCTCGCCTTTACCAGTTGGCACTTGCAAAATCACATGGCGACCCCAGTAATCAAACATCAGCAGTGGACCAATAAAACCAAAACATAGCCACGCAAAAGCGCTGTGTTGCCAAATTAATAATCCACCACCAGCTGCCAAAAGCACCATCAAAAGATAAATCAAAGCCCTAAAGGCTGGATTTTTGAAAACCTTCCTAAAACGAGCTTGTTTGGCGCGAATTGAATTGTAATTAAAGCTATCCATTAGAACGTCACCTGCATTACGGTTAACACGATGCCAACAACTGGCATTAAGGGAATCAGTGGCCAAACAATTAGCAAAATTGCACCGACGGTCGATTCAAGTAATAATACAATCACGCCAAAAATTAAGATAAAAATTCTTACAAATGCACCAATAATACGCGAAAACAAAGTGTCAAAAAAGGCTCGGAGGCCTCGTCCACCTGCATCAATTTGGCGGAACGGACTAAATAAAGTTCTCAGTAGAGAGCCCATCGAAAAGTAATCTAGGGATTTTTGTAATCGTTCTCGCAAACGACTGGCAAAAGTTGCCCAGCCTCCGGAATACCACCATTGAAACAGATTAACCATTAGCATAATTCCATTATACCATTATTTCAAAATTCTTATGGTATAATTTGAGTATGGATGAACAAACCGTCCAAGAGAAACGCCGCGACAGGGAAGAGCAGGCCACTAAACAGCGTGCCTTGATTTTGGATTTGCCATATCTCGATACACGTGAATTCGAAGACAATCTACCGTTGGTGCCAGATTTGTTGACCAAAGAACAAATGCACAAAGATTTTATCATCCCGTTCCGTAAAGGTAATAATTCGCAAGCTTTTCAATTTATGGTCACCAGTCAGACGCCACGCCACGTTATTCAGCAAATGCGTCGCGAATACAACAATGATGGTTTTAATGTTGATTTCTTCTTGATCTCACAATCAGCTTATAATGTTTTTATTTTACGCTATGATCCACCTCCTGATGTTCAATATGACGACATTAAAATCGGTGGCGAAGGCGACAGTCAGACAATTACAGAAGTCAGTCAAACTCTCGACAGTGTTTCATCGGACAAAGTTTTTGACTTTTTGCTTGACCAAGCTGATAAACTCGGTGCTTCCGATATCCACATTGAGAATCTGCGTAACGAAATTCGTATTCGTATGCGTGTCGATGGCTTACTGCATCCGGTCGCCAATATTAGTCGCGACCGCTACCGCATTTTGATTGGGGAGTTGTCGTCGCGTGCCAATGTCTCGGCCGCTGCCAATAAACCTCAATCCGGGCACATGCAAAAAGATATTTATGTAGACGGCGCTTCACACCTCTTAAATATTCGTGTCGAGACTATTCCAACTATGTACGGCCAGGATGCTGTATTGCGTTTATTCAACTTTGATGAATCGCTTTTGAACCTCGATTTACTTGGCTTAAATCAAGACGAACGTGACCAAATTAACGAAGTTATCTCGCATCCACGCGGTCTAGTGCTGATGGTTGGTCCAACTGGTTCTGGTAAATCAACTACCCTCTATTCAATTCTTAACGCCCTCAACACCACCGACCGCAAAATTATCACTTTGGAAGACCCGATTGAATATGGTATCAGCGGTATTTCACAGATTCCAATTGATACTACCAAGGGCGATTCGTTCGCTGATGGCCTACGTTCGGTGTTACGTCTCGATCCAGACGTAGTGATGGTTGGTGAGATTCGCGATAGTGACACGGCCCGCACGGCCATTCAGGCCTCAATTACGGGTCACTTAGTGCTCAGTAGCTTCCACGCCAATTCTACTTCGGCGGCCTTTTCGCGTATGATTGATTTGATTGGTGCCAACCCAATTTTCTCAAGCTCAATTCGTTTGATGATGGCGCAGCGCTTGGTACGCAAACTCGCCGACAATAAAGAGGCTTATAAACCTGATGCAGCCACACTCAAATACATTCGCGAAACGATGGCTGGCGTGCCAGATGTAAATTTGGACGATATTACCCTATATAACCCCGTCCAAAGCAAAGAAAATCCCTTTGGCTACAAGGGGCGCACCGTGATTATGGAACAATTGATTGTAACAGATGAGATTCAAGCCTTTATCAGGGGTGAAGTCACCGATATTAACACCGAAAACATCGAAAAAGCTGCCAAAAAGGCTGGTATGCTTACTCTGGAGCAAAAAGGTATTTTAGCCGCCCTCAAAGGTGAAACCACCCTCGAAGAAGTCTCGCGCGTGATATAATATTTTTATGAAACATTTTCTCTGTTTGGCCCCAATGGAAGGCGTCACTGACGCCGTTTTTCGTCAGGTGATTGCTCAAGCTGGCCGTCCCGATTTGTTTTTTACGGAATTTACTAATGTTTCGAGTTATGCTTCGGAAAAAGGGCGCGCCAATGCTCTGGAGCGCTTTGAAATCGCCCCCACTGACCCCCCAATTCTGGCGCAAATCTGGGGAAAAGAGCCTGAGCACTTTGCTATCACCAGCGCCGCTCTGAAAGACCTCGGCTTTGCTGGAATTGATATCAATATGGGTTGCCCCGATCGCCACGTCAACAAAGCTGGTGGTGGTGCAGCCATGATTCGCACGCCTGAACTTGCCGTTGAATGTATCAAACAGACCCAAGTCAACGCCAACGGCCTACCCGTATCTGTTAAAACTCGCCTTGGCTTTACTTATGTAAACGAATGGCACGACTGGTTAAAATTATTACTCAGCCAAAATCTCGCCATGCTGACCGTGCACCTACGCACCCGTAAAGAGATGTCCAAAGTGCCGGCACACTTTGAATTAATCCCTGAAATTTTAAAATTACGCAACGAAATCGCACCCGAAACCAAAATTGTTTTTAACGGCGACATTATGGACCGCCAACACGCCGAAAAACTCTGGCAAAAATACCCCGAAATAGATGGTTTTATGATTGGCCGTGGGGTTTTTGCTAATCCATATTGTTTTACCAACCACACACCTACCAAGGAAGAATTACTCCAATTATTACATTTACATCTTGATTTACACGACCAAGCCTGCGAGAAATATCAGCGTTCTTTTGAGCCGCTCAAACATTATTTCAAAATTTACGTACGTGATTTTCCAGGCGCCACTAAACTACGTGCGGCATTGATGGAATGTCACGATACCACCGCCGCCAGGCAAGTTTTAAAAGATTTCAAAGTTTAAAAACCGCGCATCGCATTGAAGGGGAAGATGCGCAGCATCGCTGGGCCAACCACACGACAATAAGGAATAGTACCGAGCCCACTACGTGAATCAAAGGAGTGTGAACCTTCACGGTTGTCACCCGAGACGAATAATTCGCCATCTGGCACGACCATATCAACCTCGCCAGAAGTATCCTTTTTTGGACCATCCGTATCGCTTTTGCGCGTCTCGTCATCAGGGTGAAAACCTTCAGGGTGTTCATTATTATAAACTGTCAAAACGCCATCTTTAACCGTCACGTGCTCACCTGGATAAGCAATTACACGTTTGATGATGTATTGATCTTTCACGTCAGCAGGCGGCTCACAAGTTAACGGACCACTGGCTGGGCCATTAGCAAACACAATGATTTGCCCACGACCAGGCACATATTCTTGGCCCAAGAAATGCGACCAAGTTACCGCCATGCGATTGACTAAAATGCGATCACCATCCATCAAAGTATTTTCCATACTGGAACCAACGACGTTATAAGAACGGAACACAAAAGCATTCAAAACTAAAGTTCCAACTACTACACAAGCCACAAAAATTACTAAACTCATCAAATCTTTTAATAAGGGGTGGCGCTGAAAAAATTTTGAGCGCGCTGACAGGGGTTTAACCAGTTTTTCCTCTCTTTCCATATTTACTATTGTATCACAAAAATTTTTAAGCATATTTTTTATTTTTTGTTATAATATGAAGGTATGGCAAAGAAATATGCATTACGTCGCGGACGCAGTATACTGAGCTCATTTTTGCATGTTGTATTGAATATCTTGCTTGGTGTTGGCTCAATTGCGATTACCGTCATTTCTGGTAGCTGGATTTTGGGTATTTTGCTCGTTTTGATCTCAAAATGGCGTGTTTTCGCCGTGCGTCCCCGCTTTTGGTGGGCTAATATCAAGGCTAATCTCGTTGATTTTATCGTCGGGGCGAGTTTTGTGCTATTAGCTTACGCAGCCGGCTCAGTGCCGACTTGGATTCATTTAATTCTGGCCATTGGCTATACTTTATGGTTGATTTTCTTAAAACCACGCTCATCAACGCGTGCCACTGCCGCACAATCATTAGTAGCTGTTTTCTTGGGTAGCAACACGGCCGCTATTATGGTCGGTGCTTATGATGCGCTCTGGCTCTCATTAGTTGCATTTATTATTGGCTACGGCGCCACTCGTCATGTACTCACTCAAAATGATGAGGAAGATTTCTTCTTGCTATCGTTCCTAGCCGGCCTATTGTTTGCGGAAATGGCCTGGCTCTGCCAATCTTGGTTAATTGTTTACACCTTCCCGGGCACCGGAATCATCATTTCTCAAGTTTCACTTATTCTGACAATTTTTGCTTTTGTTCTAGGTTGTATTTATAAGGCGCTCTTTAAGCGCGAAGGTAAATTGCAATTTTCTGACGTAGCAATTCCAGTCATTTTTAGTATTCTACTGATTGGAATTATCGTAATTGGTTTTAGTCATCCAATTTTCAATATTTAAACAAACTTAAGGAGGTATTTTATGGCTAGTAATTTTAAGCAAGGTTTTAGGACGCAACGTGATAAAACGTCGGCAAACATTCAAAAATTTTTTGAAGATACGGTTAGGTTTCGTAGTTTTTTCACTTGTTTAGTTTTGGCAGCTTTGCTGGTTGGTATTATTAGTCTTGTTATTTCACTAGTTAATCTTGATCGTGGCAGTACGCCGCTATCCACTCCGGTTGGTAATGACGGCAATTCGGCTAATTTCACTGAGGGTTCCATTGCTGATGTAGCTAATAAAGTTGCTCCAAGTGTAGTTTCGATCGTCACCGAAACTACTATCCAAAGTTTCTTTGGCGAAAGTTCAAGCCAGGCTGCTGGGACCGGTATTATTGTCTCAGAAAATGGCTATGTTCTAACTAACAAACATGTAATTTCTAGCGCTAAAAAAATTCAGATTGTAACTACCGATGGGCAAATTTTTGAAAAAGTTTCGGTGGTCGCAACCGATCCACTAAATGATGTCGCTTTCCTAAAAATTGACGGGGCTTCAGGTTTAAAACCAGCCACACTCGGTAATTCTAAGACTATCACAGCCGGCCAACAAGTAGTAGCGATCGGCAATGCGCTTGGTGAATACCAAAATACTATTACTTCTGGCATTGTTTCCGGAACCGGTCGTTCATTGACCGCTTCGGACGGCAGTTATTCTTCTGAAACTCTGACTGATATGATTCAAACCGATGCCGCAATTAATGGTGGTAATTCCGGTGGCCCATTGATTAACGCCGCCGGCGAGGTTATTGGTATTAATACAGCCACGACTTCTGGTGCCGACAACATTGGTTTTGCGATTCCAATTTCCAGCGTCAAAGGCATGCTTAGTAGCATCCTCGAAACAGGGAAAGGCGAGCGCGCTTATATTGGTGTGCGCAGTGTCAACATCACCCCCGAAGTCGCTACCGCCTATGAATTACCGGTCAAAAACGGGGCCTATGTCTATAGCAACAACAAATATTCTGCAGTTGTAAAAGACAGCCCCGCCGCCAAAGCTGGCATCAAAGACAAAGATATCATTACTGCCGTTAATGGCGTTGCTGTAGGGCCTAGTGGCTCAATTTCCTCAATCATTGGTGAATATAAACCTGGTGATACCGTGCAACTTGCCATCTTACGTGACGGCAAAACTATCACCGTTAATTGCACTCTGGAAGCTTACAAACAACAATAAAACCTTCGGTTTTGAGGTGTTCGAGCCCTTGTTTTTGAGCGAAATCGATGATTTTCTGGTGTTGAGATGGGTCGGCCTCCAAAACTAAATATCTACCCACCTGCATACCTACAAATTGAACAATTAATTTGTTCACTAAATCCAAGCCGTCATCTCGGGCATAAAGGGCCAGAGCTGGCTCATAATCTAAGCTGTCGTGGTCGAGCCACTCCCAATCTGGATCAACATAGGGCAAGTTCGCTATCACAACATCAGCAACAGGAGTAGAAATATCGGCTAGCAAATTAGATTTAGTAAATTGTAAACGTTCGGCATCCACTTTTAAAAGTTCACGATTTTTGGCTGCCACCTCTAAAGCTTCCTCTGATATATCGGTCGCCTCTATCCGGGCATCAGGGAATTCTAATGCCAAAGTAATCGCGATGCAGCCACTACCGGTACCAATTTCAATAATTTGCTGAGGTCGCAAATCCTTCACTACATCAACTATCGTCTCTGTTTCGGGGCGGGGGATCAACACATCTGGCGTTACCTTAAAATCTCGCCCATAAAACTCCTTATATCCTAAAATATACGCTAATGGCTCGCCCTGTTCACGCCTCTTGAGCCATTGATTTGCAAGCTTCAACTGCTCATCTGTTAATTCCAAATCTTCATGAGATATTAAAAAAGTTTTATCTTTTTTTAATATTTTCGCTAAAATCAGGGAAGCATCAGGATGTTTAGCTGCCTTGAGCCATGAGCTCACGTTCATTTTTGGCCAACTCCTCAATTAAATCATCAATATCGCCGTCCATGGCTGCCGAAACATTGGAACGCGAATAATGAATGCGGTGATCAGTAATACGGTCTTGCGGAAAATTATAAGTACGAATTTTTTCGCTACGATCGCCAGTCCCAATCAAGGATTTACGTGCATCCGAAGCGGCAGCTTGTTCTTCTTGTTTTTTCTTTTCGACTAGGCGCGAGCGCAAAATTGCCATGGCTTTAACGCGGTTTTGCTGTTGTGAACGCTCATCTTGCATCGCCACTACAATACCAGTTGGTAAATGCGTAATACGTACGGCAGAATCAGTTGTATTCACGCCTTGGCCACCATGGCCACCAGAACGATAAATATCAATTCGCAAATCATCTGGTTTAATCTCAATATCAGATTCGGCTGCCTCTGGTAAGACTGCCACGGTAGCCGTAGAAGTATGAATTCGCCCCTGTGATTCAGTCACTGGCACGCGCTGCACACGGTGTACACCACCTTCAAATTTCAATTGTCCATATGGCTGATCGCCAGAAATACGCACAATTACTTCTTTCATGCCACCGGCTTCGTTCGCATGCTCAGAAATTAATTCTGTTTTCAGTCCATGCTTTTCGGCATAACGCACATACATACGATATAATTCACCTGCGAACAGGGAAGCTTCATCGCCACCAGCACCAGCCCGAATTTCCATAATCACTGGCTTATCATCGTTAGGGTCACGGGGCAACAGCATTTCATCTAGTTTCACCTGGTCAGCAGCAATTTCACTCTCTAATTTTTCAATATCAGCCTGCGCCAAAGTCCCCAACTCGGGATCATTCAATAAACCTTTGGCCTCATCTAGTTGTTTCTTTTTGTCTTCAATTTTTTCAGCTAATTCGACTAATTCTTTCAATTCAGCTAACCGCTTCGACTTACTAGTAAAATTAGGACAGGCATAAGCCTCTGGCTGCGCCAAAAACTGTTCAATTTCAGTAATCTCTTGTTTTTTCTCTGATAAATCCATACTGCTATTATACCATGGCTGTTTACGCTCAGCTTGCTTATGCTATAATAAGCTCATGAAGAAAAGCGTTGTAATTGCACTCGGTGGGAACGCTTTCCAAAAGAAAGGCGAAGTCACTGCCGAAGCTCAAAAAGCCGTCGCCGTACAGGCCGGTAAAATTATTGCGAAATTGTCTGAAAAATACAAAGTCGTGGTGACGCACGGTAATGGACCACAAGTTGGCAATATTCTAATCCACGAAGAAAAAGCTGGCACACCCGATGCCCCTGCCATGCCTTTAGAAACAGCCGGCGCTATGAGCCAAGGCCAAATTGGCTACTGGCTGACTCAAGCTATCGACAACGCTTTCGCTGCCGAAGGTAAAAAGAAAACTGCTGCTACAGTTATTACTCAATCAATTGTTGATCGCCAAGACCCAGCTTTTCGTCACCCTACTAAGCCGATCGGCCAATTCTACACGAAAGAACAGGCACTTAAATTGGCCAATCAAAATCGTTGGACGGTCGTCGATGATGCTGGGCGTGGTTGGCGTCGAGTCGTTCCATCGCCAATACCGATTGACATTGTAGAAAAACACGAAATCATTGGACTAATTAACAGCGGCACGGTTGTGGTTGCCGTTGGTGGTGGCGGAATTCCAGTTTACCGCACTAAGGTTCTCAAAAAAATTAAGGGGGTCGATGCAGTTATTGATAAAGATTTTGGTTCTGAAAAACTAGCCGAATTAATTTATGCTGATATTTTTGTTTCGGTTACTGCCGTAGATAATGCCTGTATTAATTTTGGTAAACCAAATCAAAGTGCATTGCATCGCATCACCACTAAAAAAGCCGATGAGTATATAAAACAAGGCCAGTTTGCTGCTGGTTCTATGCTTCCTAAAATGCAAGCTGTCACTAAATTTGCTAAAAAGGGCGGTCTCGGGATTATCACCTCTATAGAAAAACTCGAAGATGCTTTAGCTGGCAAAGCTGGCACAATTGTGACAAAAAAGCTTGCGTTTAAATAGTTTTTAATCTATAATAATAGACGTATAAGGAAATAAAAGAGGGCATCATACTCTATGAATGTAATTAATGTCAAAAGTGAAATCGGTCCTTTGCAAAAGGTACTTTTGCATCGACCAGGAAACGAATTATTAAATTTAACACCAGACACGCTCGAACGCTTGTTGTTTGATGATATCCCGTTTTTGCCGGATGCTCAAAAAGAACATGACGAATTCGCACAGATTTTACGTCGCAACAACATCGAAGTTGTTTATCTTGAAGATTTAATGGCAGAAGTGTTAGAATCGAGCGCAGAAATCGAAAGTGAATTTATCGACCAATTTATTACTGAAGCTGGAATTTACACGCCAAAATATCGTGAACTAGTCTTTGGTTATCTCAAAAGCTTCACTGATAAAAAAGCTCTCGTCCTCAAGACCATCGAAGGTATCAAATATGATGAAATTAATAAAGACCAACGCAACGTTGGTACAACTTTAACTGATCTAGTAGCGCACGATTCAGATTTTTTGGCCGAGCCAATGCCCAATCTATATTTCACACGTGACCCATTCGCCTGTGCCGGTAATAGTGTCGTTCTAAACAAAATGTACTCTGTAACACGTAGCCGAGAAACAATTTATGGTGAATATATTTTAACCTGCCATCCCCATTATAAAGGGAATGTCGATTTCTTTTATGGTCGGGATTTCCCATTTCATATTGAAGGTGGTGATGTCCTAAATCTCAACGAAAATACTCTTGCAGTTGGTATTTCTCAACGTACCGAAGCACGCGCCATTGACCAATTAGCAAAAAATATTTTTTCAATGCCAAATCATTCTATTCAAAAAATCTTAGCTATTGAAATCCCAAATTCACGTGCCTTTATGCACCTAGATACAGTTTTTACTCAAGTAGACTATGATAAGTTCACTGTTCACCCAGATATTTTTGGTACTTTACGTGCCTTTGAAATTACAGCGGGCGACTTCCCAGATGCTTTTGAAAATCTTAGTGTACGTGAAATTAATGCGCCATTACAATCTATCCTTGAACCTTATGTCGGTCGTCCAGTCACGTTAATACCATGTGCTGGTGGCGATAAGATTGCAGCTCAACGTGAACAATGGAATGATGGTACTAACACCCTTTGTATCGCGCCAGGTACAGTGGTTGTATATGATCGCAATAATATTACAAATGAAATTTTGCGACGCCATGGTCTCAATGTTATTGAAACACATGGAGCCGAATTATCACGCGGGCGTGGCGGTCCACGTTGTATGAGTATGCCGATAATTAGGGAGGATTTATAAATGAACTTCAAAAATCGTGATTTTTTGACATTATTAGATTACACACCAGACGAAATTCGTTATATGTTGAAAATTGCTAAACAATTTAAAGAACTTAAAAAAGCCGGTAAACCACATCACGTGCTCACAGGAAAGAATATCGCCTTAGTCTTCGAGAAAACCTCTACCCGCACTCGCTGTGCTTTTGAAGTCGCCGCTGCAGATTTAGGTATGCATTGTACTTATCTTGATCCGTCCGGTTCCCAAATTGGCCACAAAGAATCAATTGCCGATACGGCTCGCGTTCTCAGCCGTATGTATGATGGTATCGAGTATCGTGGTTTTGGCCACGAAGTTGTAGAAGAATTAGCGGAATATGCCAGTGTACCGGTTTGGAACGGTCTCACCGACGAATTTCATCCTACACAAATGCTTGCCGATGCCTTAACTATTAAAGAAAATTTTGGCACAATTAAAGGGATAAAATGGGTATTCATGGGCGACGCCCGTAATAATGTAGCTAATTCAGTCATGGTGATTTGCGCTAAATTGGGTATGCATTTTGTAGCTTGTGCGCCAAAACACCTCTGGCCAAAGAAAGAGCTCATTGAAAAATGCCAAAAAATTGCAAAAGAAACTGGAGCTACTTTAAAATTTGAAGAAGACCCAGATAAGGCTGTTAAAGATGCTAAAGTCATCTATACTGATATTTGGCTATCCATGGGTGAACCGGCCGAGAAATGGGGTAGCCGCATTCATCTACTCAAACCTTATCAAGTTAATTCCGAATTAATGTCGAAAGCCGCGAAAGATGCAATTTTCTTGCATTGTTTACCATCTTTCCATAACCTTAAGACTGAAGTCGGCCGTGATATCAAAAAGAAATTCGGCTTAGACGAAATGGAGGCTACTGATGAAGTTTTTGAATCAAAACAGTCCAAAGTCTTTGACCAAGCCGAAAACCGCATGCACACTATCAAAGCCATCATGTTTTTAACTATGTATGATCAAAAAAATACTAAGTAGGTAAAATGTTTAAGCGCGCCAAGAAAAAAACTCCTAAACTCCATCGAGGCCTTCTGACGGCCTATTCAATCATCATGATCTTGGTGATTATTCTTGGCGTCATCACAAATTTTTTACCAGCTGCTCAATTTAATGATGCAGGTGAGCTTATTAATGGTAGTGGTGTGGTCAGCGCATCATTATCACAGATTTTATTATCGCCTTTTGGTGGGTTTAAAGAATCAATCGATATTATCCTCTTTATCTTGTCTCTCGGCGGGTTGCTTGGGATTATGGTTAAAACTCAAGCCTTAGAGACCGGAATTAAAGTTCTTGTGCGAGCAATGAAAGGGAGGGAAATCCTCTTAATTCCGCTTTTAATGTTCGTTTTTTCAATTTTAGGTACTAGCTACGGTTTTCTAGAAGAAAGCGTTGGTTTTTATGTACTCCTTGCTGCTACGATGTTCGCAGCCGGCATGGATCCATTGGTTGGTGTAGCAACTATCCTACTTGGTGCCGGCGTCGGTGCAATGGGTTCAACGATCAACCCCTTTGCAACCGGTTTAGTACTCAATTCCTTACCAGAGGATGTTCACGCCAATTCAGGATTAACAATGTTGATTGGCGTTGTGATCTGGATTGTTGGTTATGTCATTGCCACGGCCTTTGTAATGTTATACGCACGGCGCGTCATCAAGAATAAAGGTTCAACATTTTTATCCTTACGCGAACAACATGTTACGGCCCGCAAATATGGTAAATATTTATCTTTCGAAGGGCAACAAAAAATTAAATTAACAGGAAAACAAAAGGTTACTCTCATTCTATTTGCACTATCATTCATAGTCATGATTATCGGGCTCATTCCGTGGCAAGAATTTAATATCAACTTCTTTAACGGCTTTACAGGCTGGTTGACAGGCCAACCATTTGGTCAATGGGGCTTCTTAAATGCCTCCTTGTGGTTTGTTCTGATGGCGATTATCATTTCAATTGTTAATCGCTTTAAAGAAAAAGAATTTATTGAACAATTTATCCATGGGGCAGCCGATATGATTGGTGTTGTGATTATTATCGCAATCGCACGTGGTGTCAGTGTCTTAATGACCCAGACACATCTTGATAATTTTATTATTTACAACATCTCGGGCTGGCTCGCAACTCTACCAGAAATTATCTTTGTACCACTTAATTATCTTATCCACGTTGGGCTATCATTCTTTATGCCATCATCGTCTGGCCTAGCCGTAGTATCGGCCCCAATTACCGTGACAACTGCCGCACAACTCGGCTACAGCGTAGAAGTTGCCTCCATGACTATTGTTTCGGCCAATGGCCTAGTCAACTTATTCACTCCAACTTGTGGCGCAATTATGGCTGGTTTGGCTTTGGCCAAAATTGAATACAGTACTTGGTTACGTTGGGTCTTAAAGATCGTTTTGGCATTATTTGTCGCGAATATTGCGATTCTGTGCCTCTTCGCCCTCTTTGGCTAAATTGTCCCTATATGATATGATAGGGAGGTGGGGACCTTTAGCTCAGCTGGCTAGAGCGTACGATTCACATTCGTAAGGTCGCAGGTTCGAGCCCTGCAAGGTCCACCACTTTTTTGTTTGTATGTTATAATGGAACTATGAAAAAAGCTTATGTTTTGCCATTTTGTTTTGGTATGCTGGCGACATTTACGGCAGCGCTCATCACTTGTATTACTATTTACGCAATTATGTATTGTACGCAAGGCGGCAATACGACTACCCAAGGGCATACCCAACCAAAGCAAATTGCACCTTATCTCTATGAGATTTCCTATAAGGATTATCAATTCGATGAAAATCAAACCACTCTTAATGCTATGGAGGCCTTCGGTTGTTCCTCGGCCCGCAATGGTAATTTTTATAGTCGTAACTTTGATTTTATCTTTGACGACACACCAGAATTCGTAGTACGTATGAGCGCCAAAGAAGGTCGTCACGCTTCTGTTGGTGTCGCTCTACATAGAGGTCTTCGTGAAGCTAATATGCAAGCAGGCGAATATAAAGAACAACTCAAATTAATCCCCAATTTTACACTTGACGGTATTAACGATGCTGGCGTGATTATCTCTGATAACGTGGTTTCGCAAAAAGATGTCAAACCCCTCACTGGTACCAATCCTGACGGCGAAAAACTCCACGTTGGTTTTGTCCCGCGCATGGTGCTGAATGAGGCCGGTTCTGCCGATGAAGCCATTGAGCTGATTAAGTCTCACAACCTTTACGGCGAAGCTGTCAGTGGCATGTACTTACACTACATGATTGCAGATGCCAACAAGACTTACGTTGTAGAGCTAATCGACAACAAAGTCGTGGTCGAAGAAAAAACTGGCGACCAACAAATCATGACTAATTTCTACGTTAATATGCCCGAAATTTCCGAAAATGCCGCTGGCATTGAGCGCTATAACATCCTTAAAGAGAATTATGCCAGCATGAATAGTATGGAGGGCATACGTACGGCCTTTGAAAAAGTCCGTTTTTCAAATGCTTATCGTTATAGTACTGAGCCCATCTGGTATTCTGAAGCCATACCGAAATCCGCGGCTGACACTACCGACTTAGTGACTCTTTGGGAAATTCATAACAACTTAGACAATATACGCGCTGATTATTGGAATGCCATTACAAACAATACTCGCAACCCTGCCAACCCAATGTTCTGGCACACCACCCATAATTCCACTTACGATATGAGCAAAAAAATGCTCCGCCTCACCGTGCAAGAAGATTACGCTCATCACTACGATTTTTATTTATAACGTAATTAATCTCTTTCGACAGCTGGGTAAACTGCTTTATTGTTGACAACCGTTAAGACAGAACTAGCTATAGTGGTCTCATCGATAGGGATAGTTAAAATATTAGCATCAACAACTATCAAATCGGCCTTTTTGCCTACTTCAAGAGTTCCCCTAATATTTTCTTGATTCATCTGATAAGCACCACCATAAGTCATAATTCTTAAAGTTTCGTCTCTAGTAAAGGCTGCGGCTTTGTTGCGCACAGTTTCTGCAATTTCCAAGAAAGAACGCGTCACCCCTACTTCAAAACCTAAGAAAGGCGACTCAAAGGCTCCTGGTGGATAATCAGTCGCAAAACTTAGAGTTGCCCCAGCATCCAATAATGCTTTATAAGGATAAGCATTGGCGGCCCGATCCGCACCAATATTACGTACCTCCACGTTTTTATAAGTGTCAGGAATTTTAACGCCCCAAGTTAAATTAGCAGCTGCTACCACATCAAGTTCTGCAAAACGAGGCATATCGCTTTCTTTAACGAGCTCCAAATGTGTGATTACATTGCGAACATTGCTGTGGTTATAACGTTTTTTGGCCGCTTCAATCACGTCAAGGGTCTTGGTCACGGCCGCATCACCAATAGCATGGAAATGCGCTCCTAAGTTATTTTGATTAGCCAACACTACACAATCTATCAAGAGCTTCTCGCTCTCTTCGCCAGCCCAACGATCTAAACCATAATTAGTGGGGTCATTGAGATAAGGCTCTGATAGAAAAGCTGTTCCTGTCTCTGCCACGCCATCCATAAAGAATTTGATATCGGTCAATTCAAACATACCACCCTTAGCTGCACGACCATATTCGGCAATTTTCTTAATTTCTTCTTTAGCATCAGGAGTATTATTGACAGCCCAAGCCGCATGGACACGCAATAATAACTCACCAGATTGGTCTAACTCTTCATAGGCTCTGTACAAACTATAGTTTACATCATCAGTATCGGTAAAAATCTCCACATAAGCCGTATAGCCCAAGCTGGCATATTCCTCTTGAGCCTGCTTAACTAGTTCTTTATATTCTTCAACTGAATGTGTGGGTAGGTGCGGTTTTATATAAACACCAATGGCTGTCTCACGTAAACAACCGCTGGGATTACCAGATGCATCTCGTTCAATTTTGCCTCCTGATGGGTCAGGGGTGTCTTTATTAATACCAGCTAACTCCAACATCTTAGAATTCACCCAGCCCGAATGCCCATCCAAACTTTTGATAAAAACTGGCTTATTCGGTACAACCTCGTCCAAAATCTCCTTAGTAGGACCTTTTTCACCAAATAAATCGTTACTCCAACCATTCCCAATATATATTGCGTTGTCGGGGTGAGAAGCAATAAACTCCTTCAAAACTTCTTTATAGTCCTCTATGGACGATTCTGCTCTAATGTCCGCTTGATATTCATACATTTCGGTTGCCATATTGATATGCGTATGGCTATCGGTAACACCTGCCATCACGGTTTTATCTCCATAATCAAAAACGCGTGTACTGGCTTTATCAATATAATCTTGAGCGCCTTCCTTTGTGCCAACATAAATAATACTATCACCTTTAGTTGCGATGGCCTCGTCTGTGTTCTCTCCGTGAGTACCGGTATAAATACTACCGTAGATGACCGTATCAGCTTTTTGGCCATGAGCTAAAGCAAAAATAATAAGTATGATTAAAGCGATAACCACCAAAATACCTACACCCCACAAAACACTAATTTTATGGCCGCGGTGAACATGGTGTTTGGGTTTATATGTCATTAATGCCCATCCTTTTAATTACAATTATGCTTATATCTTTATATTTTAGCACATTTTAGTGACATGCTATAATATTCTTATGAAATTAATCGTTGGGCTAGGGAACCCTGGCAAACAGTATAACTTCACTCGCCACAATTTCGGTTTTCTGGCTCTAGATTTTTTGAGTAAAAAACAGGGGTGGGACTGGGAAAAGGCGCCAAAATTCAATGCCATTTGGGCTAAAGTTGACGATACTATCTTTATCAAACCTCAGACTTTTTATAACGAAACTGGACGCTGCGTGCAGTATTTCGCGCATTATTATAAGATCCCGACCTCTGACATTCTGGTAGTTTGCGATGATTTCGATATGGAATTTGGCAAAATTCGCTACCGCAGTAAAGGATCGCACGGGGGGAATAACGGCTTACGTTCAATCATTAAAGAACTTGGTACTGACGAAATTCCACGACTTAAGCTCGGCACTGGCAACGTAGAACTACGCCAAAAAATGGCTAATGATACTGACTTTGTTTTGGGACGTTTCACGCCCGAAGAGAAAGAAAAACTACCAAAAATCCTCACCGAAATTGATCAGCACCTCTGTAATTTTTAACATCACGCTAACGCTTCGGTTCGCTTGACGCATATGATACAATGGCGGCGTGTCTATGTTTTTCGTTCATTGACATAGGCAAGTAACTCTACACACTTTCAACCTTTTTTAACATTATCGCTTCCAAAATACAAACTGCAAACATCAAAAAACCCTAGGTAAGGGTGGGCATCACCTAGGGTTATTCGACCCTATAACTCATCGTCGTTCGACACCGGGTAACCCCGGAAGCGCGACCCACCTCTCACACTATGGGGCCCGCCGGTTATAGGGGTTGCTATGCCTTTGAATAACCTTTTCAAAAGTGGAGGTAATACTTTATTCTTGACGACCATAGAGAAATCATCAAGGCGAAAAGATTCAAAAGCACGCAACTTCGTCTCTACCGAAGTAGATTCGAAATTAATATATTATTTAGGTACGATATAGAGGCACACGACCTCTATCTAATAGTCATTATAGCATAGTGGAGGAATTATGTCAACACCTTTTACACAAAATTGTCAAAAAATCAAGACTTTTTCACCCCTAGAACATAAATTTACAGAGGTGTTAAGGTCCATTGCGCTTACGCCTAAAAAGTTGTATAATTATGGAAAATTACCTAAAAATCGGCCCAAATGTGCCGCCATTGTGGGTGCGCGCAAGTATACTAAATATGGTGAAGAAGTGACCTATCAACTAGCCTACGAACTCGCCAAAAGGGGAGTGGTAGTAATCTCAGGGCTGGCCTATGGTATTGACTCAATTGCACACAGAGGAGCTTTAGACGCTGGTGGGATCACTATAGCGGTCCTCGGTACACCGATAGATTACATCTACCCTAAGGCACATCAGGGGCTCGCTCAGGAGATTTTGGACAAAAACGGTTGCATTATCAGCGAGCTCGCCCCTGGAGCTAAATACTACCCGTCTACTACCTTTCTACAACGCAACCGCCTCATCTCTGGACTATCAGATGTGGTGATAGTTACCGAAGCAGCAGTCAAAAGCGGCTCACTCAATACTGCTACGCACGCCCTCGAACAGGGAAAGGATCTCTTTGCTGCGCCAGGGGACGTTTACCGACTCACCTCTGTAGGCTGTAATCGCCTGATTCAACAGGGAGCCTACGTTTATACAGGGGTGGGAGATGTCCTAGATGTGCTGTTTCCAGATGCCAAACGCCGCCAACAGAAGCTCATTGTAGGCGACACCCCAGAGGAAACCGCCATTCTCAAACTCCTCGCCCAAGATATGCGCGACGGCGAGAAAATTATCGCCCATCTGAGCATGTCCGCCTCTGTTTTTAACCAAACCATCACCATGCTCGAGATCAAAGGCCGTGTCCGCAGCCTGGGCGCCAATTGCTGGATGCTTAAATAAAGTATGATATGATTTATGTATATGTCGAAAAATTTAGTAATAGTTGAGTCGCCGGCGAAAGCCAAAACCATCGAGAAATACCTTGGTAAAGATTACAAGGTAATGTCAAGCGTGGGCCATATTCGTAAAGATACCAAGGTAGAACCGGAACGCGATTTTGCAATTACTTATGAAATTGATCCCGAGAAAAAGAAGTTAATTAACGAGCTGAAAAAGACCGCCAAGGCTGCCGACACCGTCTGGCTAGCAACTGATGAAGACCGCGAAGGTGAAGCGATTGCTTGGCACCTCAAAGAAGTGTTAGGGCTACCAAACGATACTAAGCGCATTACTTTCCATGAAATTACCGAAAATGCATTGAAGGAAGCAATCAAAAACCCACGTAAGATTAATATGGATATGGTCTCTAGCCAGCAAGCCCGCCAAAGCTTAGATATGTTGGTCGGGTACGATTTGTCTGGGGTGGTGCGTCGCAAAGTGCCAGGAGCAAAATCCGCTGGACGCGTGCAGTCACCAGCCCTACGTCTCGTTGTTGAAAAAGAACGCGAAATTGAAAATCACGAAAAAACCTCTACTTTTAAAATTACTGGCAAATTTACCAAAAAATCAACCGAATTCCCAGCCGTTTTAGAAAAAATCACCCCTAATAATGAGAAGAAAGCTACTGAGTTGTTTGAGTCTCTCAAAGATGCGACTTTTACGGTTGGCGAGATTAAGCAAACCGATGGTAAAAAGGCCAACCCCGTGCCCCTGACCACCGCCGCTTTGCAGATTGAAGCTAGCGCCAAACTTGGCTTTTCGGCTCGCACCACCATGCGCGCAGCTCAGGCGTTATACCAAGCTGGTCTGATCACTTACCACCGCACCGATTCGTTGAATTTGTCCAGCCAGGCGATTGCCGCAATGGCCGCTTATATCAAAGAGAAGTTTGGCGACAAATATCATCAAGTACGTCATTTCCGCACCAAATCGGCTGGCGCGCAAGAGGCTCACGAAGCTATTCGCCCCACTAATTTCAGCAAAACTACCGCTGGTCAAAACAATTTCGAGAAAAAACTTTATCATTTGATTTGGTCACGCACACTTGCCACGCAAATGACCAACGCCGTCATCAAAAAGACGACAGTACCAATTGAAACAGGGAAGTATACCTTCAAAGCTACTGGTGAAATTGTGATTTTTGACGGCTTCCTTAAAGTCTATGGCAAGAGCAAAGATACCGAACTACCCGCGCTCAAAAAGGGTGACGAAGTTAAACACATCGAAATCGTAGCACACGAAACTTTTGCTAAAGCTCCGTCCCGCTACACTGAAGGTTCATTGGTTAAAAAGTTGGAAGAACTCGGCATTGGCCGTCCATCAACTTATGCGACCATTATGGACGCCATTCAAACTCGCGATTATGTCCACAAGGGCGAGAGTGAAGGCCAGCCTCGTGACGTTGTAGAAATCAAATTAACAGGGAATAAAATCACCCAAAAGACCGTTTCCGAAAAATCTGGTGCTACCAAAGGCAAATTACTGCCTACACCTACTGGTGAATTATTAAGTGATTTTTTGACCAAGCATTTCACTCAAGCTATCGATTATGGCTTCACTGCTAAGGTAGAAAAAGACCTCGACAAAATTGCCGAGCAAAAGCTTGAACGAGTCAAAATGCTCAAAGATTTTTACGGTCCGTTTACAAAATTAATCACCAAAGCTGGCGACGTAGAACGCTTCAACGGTGCTCGCGAACTCGGCACTGACCCCGAAACCGGCGACCCAATTTTTGCCAAAATTGGTAAAAATGGTGGCTTCATTCAGCTCGGTTTAAACGAGAAAGAATCTGGTAAAAAACCGCGTTTTGCACCTCTACCAGAGGGCAAAACCACCAAAACTTTAACCTTAGCCCAAGCGCTCAAACAATTAGCTCTACCAGCCTTACCACGCTCACTTGGCCAAGCTAAAGACGGCACCGAGATTATTGCTGCTTCGGGTCCGTTTGGTCCTTATCTCAAAGCCGGCAAATACAATATTCCAATAAAAGATCACGATCCTTATACTATTGATCTCAAAACTGCTCTGCCACTTTATCAGGCGAAACTTGATTCTATCATTGCTGATTGGGGCGATATTATGATTATTAAAGGGGCCTATGGTCCATACGTTAAAGGTCCTGGTCGCCGTAATAATGTTAAAATTCCGAAAGACCAAGACCCCACTAAAATTACCGAGCAACAAGCTCAAGAAATGCTCGCAAACAAGCCCAAAACCAAACGTCGCGCTCCGCGCCGTAAGAATAAAGCTAAGAAAAAAGCCTAATCTACCACATTTTTGGATATATCGTCAAAAATGTGATAAAATAGACAATAAGAATGTTGACAAGTGGAGTTGACTTTGTTATTAAATATGCTATAATTATAGCACTACAAAAGTAAAGGGAGCATATGGATAAAAATTCAGAAATTATTAATCAAGCTATCCAAGGAAGTCTAAATACCATTGATCAGACACGCGAGCGTGAAATTATTTCACGCCGTTTTGGTCTCACGGGCCAGCGCGAAACACTCGAGCAAATCGGTGAAATGCTCTCTATCACCCGCGAACGTGTACGCCAGCTTGAAAAAGCTATTTTGGTCCACCTCTCTGTAGCTGCTGAAGACGGATTAATTCCAGAACTTGCTGCTGCCGAAAAAATTATTATCCGCAACCTCGCCGAAATGGGTCGCATTGCTCGTATTTCTAGCCTTGGTGAAAAGCTTTATGGGCGCCCAATTACTGATGCTGAACATGCCTGCTTAGCTTTCATCGCTAACATTTCGCTACATTTGACTTATATTGATTCCAACGATCGTTATTATGCTGCCATTGGCATCGCCGACTATGGTAATAGCCGTGAGATTCACGCTAAAGTTGATGAAATCGTCCAAATCATTAAGCAAAACAAAGACGTTATGACTTTAGAACAACTTGATAATGTCCTAAATTATGAGCACCCAGACCATATTAAAGCTCTGGCGTCCATTTCTAAACAACTAGCTACACTCGGTGGTGTTTGGGGCTTGGCCAAATGGCCTTCCGTTAATCCACGCAATATCCGTGATAAGATCTTTGTGGTTCTTAATGCTCATAAAGAGCCGATGCACTTTGCGGAAATTGCTAAAGCCATCTCTGAATCAGATTTTAAACGTAAAAATGTCACAATCCAAGCTATCCATAACGAGCTCATCAAAGACAACCGTTTTGTGTTAATAGGCCGTGGCATTTATGCGCTGGCTAGTTGGGGATATAGTAAGGGAACTGTAGCCGATATTATCACTCAGCTTTTGGAAAAATCCAAGCACCCACTCAAACGTGATGAAATCGTCAAGAAAGTGCTCGCTAAACGTAAGGTGAAAGAATCAACTATTCTATTAAATTTGCAAAATCGCAAACTGTTTGAAAAAGTAGACAAAAACTCTTATCAGCTCGCACAAAAATAACGTTTATGATAAAATAAAGACAGATTATGTCTAATGTAATCCAGTTTATTTTAATGCCGATAGTTTGGATACCAATTGTAGCCATTCTGGTATTTTTGACGGTGCGTAATTACAAAAAAGCCAACAAAATCAAGGTGCTGAATGCTGACGCGGTACTTTTGATGTTGGAAATTCCACGCACTAATGACAAAAAAGAATTGGCCGCTGAACAGCTATTCGCCTCTTTGCATGGTATCCTGCGCGACAAAATTGAACTCAAGAATTCTGGTGGCGTCCAAGAGCATCTATCTTTTGAAATTGTTTCGACCGGTGGGCAGATCCGTTTCTTTGTCTGGGTACCAAAAGTTCTGCAAAACTTTGTTGAGGGGCAGATTTATGCACAGTATCCAACCGTGCAAATCTACACTGTTGACGATGATTATGTGGACCATCGTGAACAACATTCAGTATCTTATACTGCGGAACTCGCCTTGACCGATGATAATGCTTTACCTATTAAAACTTTTGAAAATTTCGAAGTGGACCCATTGGCCGGTATTACTGGCACCTTAGCGAAACTCAAACCTAATAAATCAGAAGAGCTGTGGATTCAAATTTTAACCCGTCCTATCCCTGATGATTGGCATAAAACTACCACTGATACCTGGATTAATAAAGTTAAATCCGGCGGACATCATTCTCTCAAAATTGGCGCATTTGATTTTGCGTGGGTTGGGCAAGCGTTGGCTGCATTATTCCGTCCACCAACCGGTGGTAAAGATAATCCCGCACCGACCGTGGAACTTTCTGAACGCGACAAAACCCGCATTGCAAAGGCCGAAGAAAAGGCCACGAAACTTGGTTTTGAAGTTAAAATTCGTCTAGCCTATTTAGGTGATGATGAAATTAATGCGAAGCTTAATATGCAAGCTTTGGTTGGAACCTTCAAGCAATATAATTCTACTAACCTCAACGGTTTTAAGATGACTAGTGCAACCTTCAACAAAGATGCATTGAATAGCTATAAGATGCGCCGTTTTGATAACAAAGGTTTCATCTTAAACATCTCTGAATTAGCCTCAGTCTACCATCTGCCACACACCTCTGTTGAGACCCCTAATATTGTCTGGTCGACCTCTAAAACAGCCGAACCGCCAGCTAAATTACCCCTCATAACAGGGGATCAGGCCAATGATAACGCAATTTCGGCCTTTGGTCTAACTAATTTTCGGGGTATTAATCATCAATTTGGTTTGCTCAGACGCGATCGTGGACGCCATGTCTATGTGATTGGCCAAACCGGGACAGGGAAGAGTGGCTTGTTAGAGCTCTTCGCACTCTCTGATGTCTTTCATAACGAAGGGTACTGCATCATCGATCCACACGGAGATTTTGCGGTGAATAATTTGCGTTTCGTACCTAAAGAACGTGCCAAAGATGTAGTGTACTTCAACCCAGCTGATACGAAATTCCCGGTCGCATTTAACCCGCTCGAAATGGACGACGAAACCCGCAAGCCAAACATTTGTTCAGAAGTCATTGGCGTATTAAAACGCATGTTTGGTGACTCGTGGGGCCCGCGCTTGGAACATATCTTGCGCTACACTTTACTAGCTTTGCTGGATCGCCCACAGACTACTTTACTTGATATCTCACGCATGCTGACCGACAAAGAATTCCGCAAAGAAACTTTGAATTATTGTAAAGATGTCACGGTGTTGCAATTCTGGAAACAGGAATTCGGTCAGTGGAACGATAAGCAAGTTAACGAATCCATCGCCCCAGTTTTGAACAAAGTTGGCGCCTTTACCGCTAACCCAATTATTCGTAATATTATAGGTCAACCAAAGTCTTCCTTTGATATTCGTAAGATTATGGACGAAGGGAAGATTTTAGTAGTGAACCTGTCTAAGGGCTTAATTGGTGAAGATAATGCCGCGATTTTAGGTGCCTTTATGGTTACCAAGGTGCAACTAGCCGCAATGTCACGTTCAGATATTCCACGTGTAGAAGATCGCCGTCCGTTTTATCTTTATGTTGATGAGTTCCAAAACTTTGCCACTGATTCATTCGCGGTAATTTTGTCCGAGGCTCGTAAATATGGTCTCAACTTGACTGTCGCTAACCAATACATTGCCCAAATGACCGACCCAGTTCGTGACGCGGTCTTTGGTAATGTCGGTACCACCATCTCATTCCGCGTTTCGGCCGACGATGGTCCAGGGCTCATTAAGCAATTTGAACCAACCTTTGAAGAGGGTGATCTGATTCAACTTAACAACCGCCATTTTATTATCAGTATGATTATTAATGATGAAAAGGTGCCAGCTTTCTCAGCTACCACTCTAACGTTACCTAAGACGCCCGACGATAACTTTGCCGAGATCATTGAACATTCACGAGCTCAATTTGCTCGCCCTCATACAGAGGTAGAAGCCGAAATTCGTGAGACAATTGAACAGTCTGAAAAGTACAAAAAGACTCTGTCTGACTCCGGTCGTGAGGCTGGCAGCCGTGGTAATCAGACCAAGTCTGAACAGATGGTGTTCTCTAATGCCGCTGGTAAGACCGTACAAAAACCGAACTTAAAAACCCAAAAAAATCCTAAGGCTGAATTCAAAAAAATGAAGGTTTCACCAGATACGGCCGAAGGTAAAACCGACCGTCCGACTTTGAAAGATTTACGCAAATTAACTGAGGCCAAACAGAAACGTTCCCAAAAACCGACTACAAAATTGACCCATAAATCGACCCCTAAAAACACTTCTAAACCTAAGGCTAAAACCACTACCAAGCGCCATAACGATTCACATAAACATGCAGCCGTGGCGGGCAAGACTTTTACGATTAAACATTAAGACTGACAAAGTGGAGGGCAGAGCAGTATTATAAGTGCGTGCAATATTAAACAATACAGCACAAAACTACACGCCACGCGCATTTTGGCATAAGCATGTTGGAATTGAAGGGAAATAAAGGTATAACCAATCGTTTTTGAGTGAAATACGCAATGTCGCACAATATGTCTTTTACGACAAGTAGTATATGGCCACCCTGTAATATTTGACTTTTAGCTACTTTTAGGTTTTAAATCTGTCTGAATTTAGTTAAAAGTTTTTTGCTTTTGTTTCCCTTCATTCCCCTACTTTTCTATGTGTCATTCTGAATGTTATGTGCTTCTTCGTGCACCACAATACCCCAACCCCAAAACGAACAAAAACCGAACGGCAATAGAGAATTACTAAAATTCACTTACAAATAGAAGGCTTTTCCCTCAACCCGAACATCCACGTATTTAGAAGGCTTAATATCCTTCCCGTCTAAGTATTTGATGGTGCGTGCAATGTCTTCGGCGGTTACACCAGCACCTCGATCAACATTAACTTTAAAATAATAGGGACGATTCTCAATATCTACGTAAATTTCACGGCTTTTCCCTGCCGGTAGGGTAACACGAGTTACTTTATGACCACCGTTGTCTTTGAGATCGGATTCAAGATTAGCGACATACTCCTTCATACGTGTCGTAACATTACTCTGATTCCCTGAAGCCTCGTCGATAATCATCGCCTGAGGTGTAACAGGGGGAGTTTCAACCTTAACTGGTTCGGTCGGCATCAATTTTTGCCAGGCAATCACACCGGCAATGGTTAAAGCACCCAAAATCAATAGCACTACGATAATCGCGAAAGTGCGCTTGTGCTTGGTTTTTTTACGAGCATGCATGCGTTCCGAGGCCGTTTCGACCTTGTCACGCTGTGCTACAATCGTTTGCCCTCGTTTCATCGATTATCTCCTACTTCTAAAATTAAATTGGCGAGCTTCTTAGCGGCATCCGGACGAGCAGTTTTATGTAGATTTTGGGCCAATGCTTCCCTTTTCTTTTTGGAAGTAATCAAACTCTTAATTGCGTCCAGCAATAAAGTGGCTTTGTGTTGCATCTTCTCGTCACTCACCACTACAGCAGCTTCGTCTTGCTCAAGCATATGAGCATTTTTACTCTGATGGTTCCCTGCTAGGCGTTCAAAGGGAACTAAAATTGTGGCCTTTTTTAAAGCTGCTAGTTCTGCGATTGTTGTTGCTCCCGCACGTGACACTACCACATCAGCAGCACCCATTAATTCGTGCATCACAGTACTAAAATCCCATAATTGAAAATTAGGATACTTCCCTCTTAAATCGGCCATGGCCGGATAATGGATCTTCCCTGCTACCAAACCTACGCTCGTTAATTCGATTAAATCCGGCAAAATTTTACGCATGGCATCATTAATATTCTCTGAACCTTGGCTTCCGCCGGTCACTATGACCAAAGGTTTGTTGTCTTCAAAACCCAAGGCCTGCTTCAGGGCCTTCTGTCGCGTCGCCCCAACCACTTTATAGTCTGGTGAAACCGGAATACCTACGTTAATACAACGATCATTAAAATGATTTTCAAAACCAGTTGCAATTACGCGCGCCTTTTTCATCAAAATCCGATTGGTTAAGCCAGGCGTGGCGTCAGACTCGTGAATGATATAGGGGATTTTGAAAAGACCAGCTACTAAGCCAACCGGCAAACCCACAAAACCACCTTTCAAAAAAATCACATCGGGACGATTACGTTTGCTAGCAAGACGCATGAAACTTTGAATATACCCTGTTATAAACTTAAAGAATCCAGCAATATTTTTAAAAACTAGATCGCGCAGTGTTACTCCCAAATGTTGGAAATAATCTTTTAAATGCCAACCGGCATAACGATTAAACTTCCCCGCTACAACTTTACGGACCCGAATTTTTCCCATATCTGTTGTAAGTTTTACAACATCCTGATAATAGCGTCGGTCGGTCCAAAATTCAATCCGCGTACGGGACCTTTGTTCTAAAATCTCACGAATGACTGCGACGGCTGGAGTAATGTGCCCTCCGGATCCCCCGCCGACTACTAATACTTTCATTTTGTACCTCTCTTCCAGTATAACACGAAAGTTGTAAGCATAAGCCTAGTGCGCCTGCGATAAAGACCATACTAGTACCACCATAACTGAGCAATGGTAAGGTAATACCTGTTACTGGCACTAAGCCAATCATGGTCGCAATATTCAGAAGTACGTGCGCCGCCATCCAAGCAAAAATACCAGCCACTACCAAACTTTCTTCACTTTCCTGTGGCAACATTTGTGATGTGCGCAATAGCCGATAGAGCAGTACCGTAAAACAAGTCACGATTACTAACAAGCCAAATAAACCAAAAGTTTCACCCATAACCGCAAAAATCGAATCGTTGATTGATTCTGGTAAGTAGCCAGTTGCCTGAACGCTATTCCCTACCCCCACACCAAACAGGCCACCAGTACCGATGGCAATCATTGCATTCTCAATATGATAGCTATTACTAGAATCACCACCGATAAAAGTCGTAATACGTTCCATACGATGTGGTGACGTTACGGTGACTAATAAACCACCCGCCACCAAAATCACTAACGCAATTAAAAATTGGCGCATCGGTAAACCACCGACAAAAAGCATCGCTAGGATAATTGCCACCATACTAATACCGGTACCGAGGTCAGACTGAACCACCACTACAAAGAAAAGTGACAATCCACTCACAATCAAAAGTGGCAACCAAAAACTCTTAAATTTTCCGAAAGTTCCTTCTCTCTTACAACTAGCAACCAGTTGTGCTAAATATAAAATTAAACCAAATTTAACGATTTCGGCTGGCTGCAAACTCACACCACCAATATTAAACCAACGACAAGCTCCTAATTGACAGTTGGCGAGCGACGAACCGACTAATGCCAGAATTGCTAAAATCACACACAGGGCTAACCCGACCCAAACTAACCATTTAGCTATTAAGCGCACCTTATGATACGGGATTTTATAAAGTGCAAAAAAGGCACCCACGGCTAAAATTACACTAATTGCCTGACGAATAAAAAAATAATTATCTGAATAGTCCGTGCCGTAAGTTGAGTTCATCACGTTAGCACGCATCGGACCAATCGCATAAATCACGATTAGTCCCAAGCCCATCAAGAAAATCGTTAAAATACCAATCACGCGATCGCTTTTGTGGCGTCGCATTTAAATAATGCCTCCGGTTGCAGCTATAAAAATACCAATGATGGCAAAAATACCAGCTACTACCCAAAAACGCATCACAATTTTAGCCTCACCCCAACCAATCGCTTCAAGGTGGTGATGAATTGGCGCTGACAACATCAATTTTTTCTTGAAAACTTTCTTCCAGAAAATCTGAATTAAACTAGAACCAGCTTCAATCACAAATACGATACCGATGATTGGTAATAAGAAGAAGGCATTAGTCATCATCGCGGCCACGCCCAGCCCAGCACCGAGCGCGAAGGAACCAACATCACCCATCATAAAGCGTGCTGGTGGAACATTGAACCACACATAAGACAACAGCCAGCCAACTACTGTGAGACAAAAACCTGCCAACAAATATTGCCCTTGAAACAAAGCAATCACACCATAAGACGCATAGGCAATCATAGCCAAGCCCCCAGCCAAACCATCAAGGCCATCAGAAATATTGACTGCATTGCCAGTTGCTACTACCGCAAAAGCAAAAATCAAAATCATGCCAATTGCGCCCACTTGCCAGTCACCAATATATGGAATGTGGATACTGGTCCAACCTAACTTACAAGCAAAGAACCAGCCTAGCACTAACCCCACTATCGAAATCATGGCAAATTTTACCGGTGCACGTAAGCCCGCAGCGCCCTTACCGCTACCAAAAACATTGATTAAATCATCAACTAAACCAACAATACCACCACCGACAAAACCAGCCAATGGCAGCCAGGTTTGCCCACGGTCAAAATTACAAATTAAAGTTACTGCTGCAACCGTTACCAAACCAATAATACCGGCCATGGTCGGAAAAACACGCTTGAATTTATGGGCATGCAATTTTGTCATTACAGGGAGAGCTTTACCGTCTAGCGTAGTTTTCTTTTGTTTCTTCCAAAACTTATATTTATAAGCAAAGTGCGTATAAATTGGGGTTAGGAACATCGCCAACAAGAATGCTCCTAAAGTTAAAATTAAATCGTAAAACATTTCACTGCCAAGCATTTCTTGCATTTTAAGCTCCTTTCGGTTTTACTCTTAAATAATCTTGCACGTAGGACTTGAGGGCATTGAATACTGGCAGAGCATTGTTCTGACCGTCAGTAGTGGTGCCATCTTTCCATATTCTAACCATAATCACGTATTCTGGCAACTCTCCCTCTGTTCCACCAAAACCAATGTAAGTCGCACGAGTCTCATCCAACACGTATGCGCCATCACGAATCACCTGCGCCGTACCAGTTTTCCCGCCTACATAATAGCCAGCTGGATCGGCGCCGGAATCACGCCAAGCATGGCGTGTACCATACAATAATTCGCGCATCTGATTACTAGTATCTTCACTAATGGTGCGGCGTACAGCTGGTTTGGTTTGATTCTCCACAAAATTACCATCTTGCATCTCGCCGGCAATCACGGTTGGTGTGTAATATTGACCACCATTTACTACTGACGAAAACGCCGCTGCAACTTGAATCATGGTAAATTGTAAGTTCTGACCGAAAGTCATATTAGCATAAGTTGAAGCTAGACCATAACCTTCGTATGGTTTAGTAATCTGACCCAACGCTTCAGTCAATTCAATGCCAGTGGCCTGCCCCAGACCAAAATGATTATAATAATAATCATAGAGTAATTCCCTACCTTGGTCTGTAATTTCTTCTTCACTACCACCTAACCAGCGCAAGGATTGAATACTGCCGGTGTTAAGTGAATAATTCAAGACTGTCTGCATATTTTGACGACCTAACAAATACGAGCGCTGCTCAGCATTTTTGATTTCCCAACCATCAATTGTTACTGAGCCAGTGTTAATATAAGTCGAATCTTTATTCATTTTGCCCTGGTCAATCGAACTTGCTAAAGCAAAAGTCTTACAAACACTAGCTGGCTCGTAAGGGTCGTCCAAAATTCCGTTAGTAAATACTGATGCGTCAGTCACTTTGTTATACTCGGCTGGATTATAACTCGGCAGATTCGCCATTGCTAATACTTTGCCATTTTGCGGATTCATCACTAGTGCACTGGCATGGGTTTTGCCCATAGCTTTCATTTGCTGCTCAAGAATCTGCTCAACTTTATATTGCAAATTACGATCAATCGTCAAAACAATATTTTTGCCATTTTTGGCGGGTAAGCGCACATTATTATCGCCAATCGAAAGGGCAACTTTATTGATATCCGTCACGGTCTTCAAGAGACCATTAGTACCCTTTAATTCATTATTAAAAGTACCTTCAACACCATATTGACCAACACCTTCCGCATTGACAAAGCCAAGCACTGATGCGCCCAAGCTATTTTCTGGATAAGCGCGCCTGGTGTTTTCCTGCAACACCACGCCCTTCACTTTAGCATTAGCAATAGCTTCTGCAGCCGTACGGCTAACATTACGTGCCACTACATAATAACGTTTACTTTTGTCTGCAAAAGCCTCATCCCAGTCAGCAATCACCTCGTTATGAGCATGTTGTTCGACGATATTTTTGGCGGCATCTTTGTCTGTAATAGCTGGATCAACAATCACGGTCCAAATTTTTTCGTTCATTGCCACCACCACTGGCTGAGAACCGTCCATCATATAAATCTCGCCCCGTTGTGCCGGAAGAATCGATTGCAAGGTTTGCTGGGCTTCAGCCTTAGCCAACCATTCATCATGTTGAATAATTTGAATCCAAAAAAGTCGTACAGCAATAATGCCTACGACTATTCCTAACCCAATCTTTAAAACCTTATACCGGCTCATGGGTCTATTATATCACTTTTTACTCTTGAGCATAACCGGAAACATTAGCATCGCTCATGGTAGCAGCAACTTCGCTAGATTCAGTAGCAGCAACAGAGGTCAAACGGGCTTTTTCGGCAGCTAGATCTTCCTTTTTGGTCTGGAGTTCACTGATTTGATCATCAACAGCGGAGAGTTCGTAATCATAATTGGTTGCACGAGTACCTTGGGCCACATAAATCAAGCCCACGATCAACACCAGAAGTCCAACAATCAAAGCATGCGAAATCGAACCTAATGGTTTGGCAGCATGACGAACGGTATTTTTATTACGCACCCAACTCGTCGCCCTCGCAGTATCGCGACGCGTTGTAAAGGTTTGATTTCGTCTAAAATTGTTATTTCTGGTGTGCATTTTTGTCTCCACTTTTTTATTTTTATTTGACTAGGCCGGGGCGGCCACGAGAACAGAGCTATAAGTGTTGTTCGCTCCACCCCGGAAGGTCATGTAATTTGTTTTTGATAAACACCAACTATGCACTCTACAGCCATAGTTGTTGGTGGGCCAAAGGCCCATGACGCCCTTTTTCAAACTTAATGTCTGTGGTAAGGGCTAAACCTGATACACTTCTGCTTTAGCGAAAGTGCACCTGTACTTTTTGTGCACGAGATTTATTCGTGACAACGATTTGGCGTGGCATATAATTTGCCTCCTTTTTGTTTTTATTTTTATCATCCTGTTACACGGTAGCGATAGCTGCTCTGAGCTTGGCGCTCCGCGCGCGCGGGTTGATAACTAACTCATTATGCTCTGCCGTAATTGGTGTCTTGGTCAAAATCTTTAACTTTGATTCTTCGCCATAACTACTAACTTCTTTGAAATACTGTTTAACCAAACGATCTTCTAGACTGTGGAAAGAAATGAGAGCGACGCGTCCACCGGGTTTCAGAAGTTGTGGAAGTAACGGTAAAGTGCGTTCAATTTCGCCCAGCTCATCGTTCACGGCAATGCGTAAAGCTTGGAAAATCTGAGTAGCCGGATGTTTACGGCCTCGACTCGGACCCGCAACTTGTGTGGCAAGTTGCACAGTATCCTGCCAAGGACGACCGTGGACAATTTTTTGCGCAGTGGTCTGCGCCCGACGTGGTGATAATTCACCATAACGTACGAAGATATCGGTCAACTCTTTGGTACTAGCATGATTAATAATCGTGTCAGCCGTGAGAGTTTGCCGTTGATCCATACGCATGTCAAGCGGTCCAGACTTAGCAAAAGCAAAGCCTCTTTCTTCTTGGTCCAATTGCGGTGAAGAAACTCCAAAATCAGCTAAAATTAAATCGAAAGTCCGTCCACACTGTATCTCTTGTAGCGCCGCATTATAAAAATTGGTTTGCTTAATCTCTACAGGCGTCCCAGCAAATTTTCTGGTAAGCCACTCCACTGCAAACGCATCACGATCCACTAGAACCGCGTCCTTATAATTCTGCGTCACATCCAAAATTCTGCTAGCATGCCCTGCATAACCGGCTGTGAGATCAAGATATGATTCCCCAGGTTGTGGCTGCAAGACTTTTAGCACGGCCTCGAGTAAAACTGGCTGATGAATTTCTTCTGGCATATTGTCATTATACATTGTTTGAGACCGTTCAACTAGAAATTTCAGCAGTTTTGTATTTGATTTGATTTTTGTTTTATTACACAACAATCTACTGCGGTTTATCGGCGCGAAGCCAATCTCGTATCGCAGCCGTTGAGAGACTAATTGTGCAATGGCTGTAAGGTCTGACGACCTACTTAGAGTTAAATTGGGAGGTGTTTATTAGGAGGTGCATAAGGTTTTGGTAACGCGTACCTAAAAACGCGTGCTAAAACTCCTAGTTGGTCGATCTCAAACGATTTTAAGGTGCTATTTTGGTGGTTTTTGATGTTTATGTTGATACCACTTGCCCCTATTCTACACAATTTTGGCAAAAAACGCAAGCACTTTTTTCGGTTTTTTCAAGTTTTTTGGCCCAACTTTTCCACATTTTTACGATTTTGCAAGGCTTTTATTAGGGGTATAATCTGGCAAAATGCTTGTGGAAAACTTGGAAAAATTTTGTGTAAAAACGTCTTATTCCCCCTGTTATTATGATCGTTGGTCTTTGTTTGATCCTACTTTTGACAAAAACCATATTTTATTTTATAGAAACCCGAACAACCCGAACACCATTTGTGCCAAAATATGTTATAAAAACCGAACATAAATTTAGTGTTCAAAAGGCTCTAGCCGCGAGGTGGTTCCCCTTCCGGCTCGGCTAATAATTTCTTCGATTTAATCTCATAGCGGCGTCCGTTGACCGGCGAAATATAATAATCTTCGCTGAGCAAATTCACAAACATGGTCAAATCTTTATCATCCATGATAATAATTGAGCCGTCATCATCGGTCATTAGCTCAAGTTGCATTTCATCGGCATAATCCAAGAGTTGCTCCTGATCCATCTCTTTCTCGAGATTAATCTCTTTAAGCTTTTTCAGTAATGGTTTACGGTCCTGTAAGAGATTATTTAGGGTTACACCTTCTACAAATGACAGCTTATATTTCTTTTGTAACTCTTTGGATTTAGCCTCGGCCAGAAGCTCTGCCTGGAGGTTATACTGGAAAAGATTCTCAAACTTTTTCTGATTAAAGATGATGATATTACCGTCGATAATGGCAACTTGGTTATCCGCTGGCATTTTGAGGGCCAACTGGGCCGAAAATGGCTCAAAACTCTCACCATTCAATTCCCAAGAGGTAGCACCCTTTAATACTGAGCCCGAAGCCAAAGCTTTGGCAATGTAAAAAGTCTTGGTTCCGGTGTCGCCACCTGGGTAGGTAAATTTAGCCAAAATACCCTTAATTTTCTTAAAATCATATTCTTCATCAGAGAAATAATTAATATCTTTGTATTCGTGTTCGATCAGATGGAGCAAAGTGTCAGCACGAGGCACCTTGTTGAGGTCGGTGCGGTAGATGAGATTGTCACCATCATTTTCTTCCCCATATTCAGCACATTCCAGGCCTTTATCAGCCTCTTTAATGATATAACCGATAGCTTCCTGCATAAATAAAGATTTAACGTTATTGGTCAGTTGATCAGAGTAACGTACCTTAAAAGGTGTATACTTTTTGTTAAACAAAAATAGTTCAACCGAAACATTATTTTTAATTGCATCCACCTCATTAGCCCAGAGAAAAGGGTCAATTTTTGCCATATTTACCTCGCAGTTATTTGTTCTATTATAGCATACTAACTGATATCAGTGGGCTGTTGGAGTTCGGCGTAAGTGCGGTTAATGATATTTTTTTGTTCAAGCACGGCAAAAGTTTTATTAAGGTCATGACGGAGTTCGGCAGGGCTTTCGCTCTCATCTAGGCGAGCTTCCATTTTGGCGTAGTAGCCGGGAACTTGCTCAACTTTGTCCAAGAAAATCGTCACACCTTCGCCCATTTTTAATTCTCTACGACGGCGACTTATCTCTGTTAATTTGGTAAAACCGAGTTGATGAACGATGTTGACAGCCGCTGAATAATTGTGTACTGGCGTAGCATTAATAATATCGGTATTATTATCTTCAATATGGCGGCGTTGTAACAAGTAATATTTGGCTGGCTTATCCACGGCTGTCATCTCAGTGCGCATCACTAAGCGCGGATAATTGCTATGAGGTTTATAGCCACGGGGCACGTAGACACGATCGTGTTGCCACAACGTCTCGCCAAAAAACAAATCAATATCATTGAGTTTTTGCTCAAAATTATTTTTATTACTCAACTTACACTTAACAATCACCTTCTTCATATCTGTATTATAGCACAATACTCTTTTTGCGTGATTTCGCGCCCGAGACGATTTGGATTTGAGTTTTTGGTACACGGAAGTGTTTGGCTAACAATTTTATTAATTCTTGATTAGCCTCACCATCATGGGGTTTGGCATTAATATGAACAATTAGCTCCCCTGGTGATATTTCTACAATCTTAGGAGCTTGTTTGGAATGTAGCTTAACTGTCACCTGGATATTCATAATTTTATTATATACCATCAGTGTTATAATGAGGTTATGAAATATCTCGCTGTTCTGGGACGTCAGGCCGAAATTTCGCAGGCCGAGTTGGTTAGTCTTTTTGGTGCGGTATCTCTGGTGGGCGAGGGGCTGGCCGAATTTAAAAGTGCTGAAACGGTGTCGATTGACCGTTTAGGCGGGACTTTGAAGCTAGCGCAACCACTGGATACTTCCCCACTAGAATTTTTAAGTGCTCTGCCGGAAGGTAAAATTACTTTTGGAATTTCTGATTATAGTGCGAAGTCTGGGCGCGCAGTGGGGGCCGAAGCTTTACGACTAAAAAAGATTTTGACGCGTCACGGTCGTTCAGTGCGGATTGTGCCGAACCGCGAGTCAGTTTTATCAACCGCTACGGTTTTTCATAATCATTTGGGTTCGAAACCAAATTGCATAGAGCTGATTAAGAATGACAAAAATTGGTATGTGGGTTGTGGGGTGCAGAATATTGATGCCTACACCCAGCGTGACCAAAATCGCCCCGCTCGCGATGCTAAAGTCGGCATGTTACCACCAAAATTAGCCCAGATTTTAATTAATCTTTGTGGTCCGCTTCCTGTTAAATCACGTATTCTAGACCCGTTCTGCGGAACAGGAGTGGTTTTGCAAGAGGCGCTCTTGATGGGCTATGCCCCCTACGGCACCGACCTCGATGAACGCATGATTAAATATAGTGAGAATAATCTTAAATGGTTGACTAAAGACCCCGAAACTAATTGGTCTTTAGCCGCACAAGATGCTACCAGTGCTAATTGGACCGCGCCGATTGATGCTGTAGCTTCAGAAATCTATCTTGGACCACCATTAGATCATGTCCCGACCGATGTAGAATTAACGCCAATCAAGCAAGAAATTACTTCCCTGCTTTTGAAATTTTCGAAAAATTTAGCGGGGCAAATTGAGTCTGGCACCCCTATTACACTAGCGATTCCAGCCTGGCTCCGCCCTGATGGGAGTTATGAGCGCTTAAATCTCCTTGACGAAATCTGTTCTCTCGGGTATAATAAGAAGAGCGACGTGTCCAAAACGGACCTCTTGTATCATCGTGAGGGGCAAGTTGTGGCACGCGAATTAATGATATTAAGGAAAAAATAATATGTCACACGTAAAAGCAGGTGGTTCATCCAAGAATATTCACAACAACGCGGGCGCTCGCCTCGGGGTGAAACGTTATGGTGGCCAAAAAGTTCGCGCTGGCGAGGTTTTGGTTCGTCAAACTGGCAGCACTAAGATTGCTGGCCCTGGCACTTATCTATCCCGCAATTTCACTATTCACGCTGCTAAAGACGGTGTAGTTGCCTTTACCAAGGTCAAAAAGACTCATTTCTCTGGCAAAACCGTCCCTCGTGTACGCGTTGAAGTTCGTTAAGATTTGAAAAAAATTACTCCAGTATTTCCCTGTTCTGGAGTAATTTTTTGTGGATAAATCTTTTATTCAGATTTTTCTTCGGCTGGTTTGTCTTCGTCTTTATCAGCCTCGCCTTCACCTTCGGCGGGAGCTTCAGCACCAGCGGCTTCTTCCCCTTCACCAGCTTCAGCAGCTGCAGCGGCAGCAGCTTCGGCCTCAGCCTTCTCGGCAGCTTCACGAGCAGCAGCTTCGGCGGCTGGGTCATAAACGTTAGCCACAACTTGGTTCATATCAATATCTGGGTCAACAAAGGACACGCCAGCTGGCAATTGAATATCGGCAATGGTCAAACGATCGTCAGTAGAAGCCAATTTGGAACCATCAACCACTAATTTACTCTTAAGATCGCTTGGTTTGGCCTTAACATCAATATCTTCAAGCACCTGTAAGTAAGCCAAGTGTAACTTGCTGGCTTCGGACTCTTCGAAGTTTTCGATCACGATTGGTGTAGTAGCCTCAACTTCAGCATCGGCCGAAATTGCCTGGAAAGAAACGTTTAAAATACGACGTGTAACAGGGTCAATTGCAACTTCTTTGATGAGGGCAAGTTGTTCTTTGCCATCAATAGTCAAATCAACTGGGGAGTGATGACCAGCCGCACGAGCGACCTTTTCAGTAGCATTATAATCAGACGCAGCCAAAATCGGCTCCTTAACATCTGCACCATAAATAACAGATGGGATTTTATCCTCAGCACGAAGATTTTTAAGTTTTTTACCTGTAATTGTACGTTTTTCCAGCACTAATTTGTGATCGGCCATAATTCTTTCCTTTTAATTCTTAACTCATTATATTTTACTTTATCTACCCCTATCTGTCAAGGGGTTAACAGTGTTGATTTTTGGCGGCTTATTTGCTAAAATATTCCTTAGACCGTGGCCTCTTAGTATAACGGTTAGTACACCGGGTTTTCATCCCGGCAATGCGGGTTCGACTCCCGCAGAGGTCACCATTTTTTATTGGATTAAAAACTTCTTGATCATTGATGTATCTTTTTTGATCAGCTCCAACCGCGTCTCAATATCCGCCCTTGCAATTTCCAAAATTCGGCGCATGCTAGGCTGATTTTTGAATTGGTCGAAGAACTTATAAAACTTCTCGGCTTCGTCGCGCGTGTAAATCGTGTTCGCCGTGTAGCGTGGGTATTCGTCGGCACCACGCCCGTTCAAAGTGCAAACATAATCCCAGTTGTCCAACAGCCAATCCAGCGCCGCAGCCCGCGTATCGCGATTACGACGCAGATACAGATAAAATTGCAAGTGATCTTGAGAGCGCACTACCTCTGGTTTGTTCAATAGTTCAATCACTTTTTGACAATTCCCTGCTTCACGCACATCCGTGATCGCGGCGAGTAAGGCATCACGAAATTCCGGGTGCGGTTCGGTCGGATAACGCGCGATAAATTGGTCGAGATATTTATTCTCATCCATATAAACCTTTGCGCCCACCACAAAATCTAATAATTCTGGATGGATTTTACTCAAATCATCATCATACAAATCACTGAGCTGCTTCATCAACTCTGGCAACTTAGCATAATAGCCCAGCGCCAAAACTACATCGCGATATTGAATCAAATTGAGTGGCTCATCTTCCTCTGGAATCAGGCTAATTTTTGCAATTTTAGGCTCAACCAACTGGCCCACATATTTTTTCATTTGCTCGTTTAAGTCATCGTCGGCCGCAGCAAACACACGCAAAGCGCCAATGGCCGAAAACAGCATTTCCCAGACCGAACTATTGTCGCTGTCGTGGCATTTATCGATGATGCCAAACAACGATACCGACTCGGCCAAATCCGTTTTGCTGAGTAAAATGCGATCAATCAAAAGTCTGAGTCTTTGCTCCAAAGACAAATTGTGAAAGTCCGCCAACTTTTGTTCTAATTCTGACGCCGTTAGATTCAAAATGTAGTGACCGGTCATGTCGTCCGTCACTTTTGGCAAAGGCCATTTGGAATCGTCCGTCGTGCCATCCAGCAAAAATCTTTGCTGTTTCCCATCTGTTATAACCGGATAACCTGGCTGCATAATCCACGCTGTCATGAATTCTTTGACGTCAAAATCAGCATGCGGTTGGAAAGCCTGCCAAACGTCGTCACCACAAGTCGTTTTGTAATGATTTGCGGCAAAATAATCACGCACGCTGGCAAAGAAATTGTCCTCGCCCATCAGCCGAATTAGCATCACCATTAAATGTGCACCTTTTGCATATACAATAGAAGGGTCAAAAATCGATTGAATTTCATCAGGGCTATTGACCGATTGTTGAACCGCCTGCACCCCTGGTAAAGCATCACGCCGGAGGGCCGACCAACAATCACTGGTCCAAAAATTATCCCAAATTTGATACTCGGGGTGAATCGCATCCACCGCATAATATTCCATCGCGTTGGCAAAAGATTCGTTCAGCCACAACTCATCCCACCACTTCGGTGTGACCAAGTTACCAAACCATTGGTGCGCTAATTCATGCGCAATTACAGAGGTCACCATTTGCTGTACGCCATGCGAAGACTTATCGTCTGTCAACATACAAGACTCACGGTAGGTCACCAAGCCCCAGTTTTCCATTGCGCCGGCATCAAAATCTGGCAAAGCCACTTGGTCTAATTTCGCAAGAGGATACGGCGTACCAAATTTTTCGCCATAAAATCCCAAGGTTTTAGCAGCTACTTCGTTGGCAAAATCCAGCATATCAGGATCTTGATTGAGAACGCAGTAGGAGGTGATTTTTGTGCCCTCCGCATTGGTCAAACTCCGGCTCTGAAACTCGCCAATCACAAATGCCAATAGATAAGTCGACATCTTAGGCGTGGGCTCAAAAATCACCGTCTTGCCCTGTTTTTCACGCACCGGTGTATTGGCCAACACCAGATCTTTACCATCCGGCGTGGTGATTTCCAATTTAAACACGGCCTTGGCACCCGGCTCGTCCACGCACGGGAATAAATTGCGCGCATAGTGCGACTCAAACTGCGTCACCACCACGCGCTGCTCTTCGCCTTGGTATTGATAAGTCGAAATATAGGCGCCTTCTAAGTTGTGTTTGAGACGATTTTCAAATTTAATTTCTATGACCAATTGGCCAGATTTTGGCGCGGCAATTTCTAAAATACCGTTTTGTTCAAAATATTTATAATCGGCTTTTTGGCCGTCTACCAGCACCTGAACAAATTTTGTATCAACCGCATCGAGCAAGATTTTCTTAGCCTTGCACACCCCTGTTATCGCGACCTTACCATGGACCGTTTCGGCCCATTTATCAATGTCGAGTTGCAGGTGGTATTTGCTTGGTTCAAAATTATCTGCCAGATACTTCATCATTATATTTTATCATCAAAAAATAATTTTTTATTCAGAGCCTCGTTGTGCTTGTGCTATCATTAAACCTCACGATATGCTATGGTGCGGGCATGTTCAAATTCCGTCATCCGTCTTGGTGTATTGTGGCGCTGGCTGTTGGTATTGTGGCTGGCACCATTTTTACGGTTGCTACGCGTATATATTTTGTCGACTCATGGGTTTGGCTGATCGCTATTGGATTTATCATAATTTTCTCACTGATTTGCCCGAATCTTACTCTTATCACCTTAGTTTTTAGTGCTGGTTTTATGCTGGCTAATTTTCGCGCTGCCATTGATTTACAGGGGCAAGACACGCTCACCAGACTCGCTAATCAAACCGTCACGGTCACTGGCACCATCGCCGAAGACCCTGATCTTTCCGAAACCAAAACCGCCCTCCGGTTGAAAAATTTACAGATCGAAAACCACGAAATTGCCGGCACCTTGTATGTCCAAATCCCTGCCAATTCCCTGCCCCAGCGCTCTGATATTATTACTTTAAACGGCAAACTAATGGACGGTTTTGGCACTTTTGCAGGGACAATGTATCGACCTAACATCGTGGAATTAAAGCGGCCCGAGCCAGGCGACATCCCCCTCCATCTGCGCACGCTCTTTGCCACCGAAGTCCAAAAATACATTGCATCCCCAGCTGGTGACCTCGGGCTCGGTTATCTTTTAGGCGTGCGTAGCAGTTTGCCAGATAATCTGTTGGACACACTAAAAGTGGTTGGCTTGACCCATATTATTGTCGCTTCTGGTGCCAATCTCTCAATTCTCATCCGTTTCTCGCATAAAATTTTTGGCAAAGTTTCACGCTGGTGCGGGTTTATCATTGCCTTTGCACTTGTCCTTACGTTTGTCAGTATGGTCGGGCTGACGCCTTCCATGACCCGCGCGGCTTTGGTCTCAATTTTCTCTCTGATAGCTTGGTATGTGGGGCGACGTTTTGAGCCTTGGCGATTACTACTCCTAGTCGCCAGCATTACTTTACTCTATAATCCAATGTACATTCTCGATCTCGGCTGGCTACTATCCTTTGCATCCTTTGCAGGCATTTTAATTCTCGGCCCACTCTTAACTCACTTTTTCTACGGCGATAAAAAACCTAATTTTCTCACCGCCACACTGCTCGAAACCATTTCGGCCAGTCTGCTTTGTATGCCCCTTTTACTCTTTACTTTCGGCCAAATCTCACTGGTTTCGTTGGCAGCCAATCTGTTAATTTTACCGACAATTCCCTTTGCAATGGCACTGACTTTCTTAACCGGCGTGTGTAGTTTTTGGCCGTGGCTGGCACAAATAATTGGCCACGGGGCCGAGCTAATTCTCAATTTTCATCTCTGGATTATTGACTTTTTCGGCCAGCAAACCATCTTCCTCATCACCATTGATAAAAACCAACCGTGGGTTTTTACGCTTTACGCATTGCTTTTAATTCCCTTTGGTTTTTGGCTCTATCAAAAGCGCAAAAACCCGCGTTTCCAAATGCGCGAAGCCGTCCAAATTTAATTATTTATTAGTCAAACGATTCAATTGTTGTTTTAACTTCTGGCGGGCTTTCGGCGTCCAGACTTTGTCCAGCCACGAATCATTCGGTTTTTGATTTTTACTGGTCAAAATCTCAACTACATCCCCTTGTTTCAGCTTCTCTTTCAAATTGCACATTTTGCCATTAATTTTAACTCCAACGACATGCCCACCAATCTCGGAATGTAAACGATAGGCAAAATCTAGTGGCATCGAACCTTTGGGTAATTCCATAATATCGCCCTTTGGCGTGTAAACATAAATCATATCAGCAAACAAATCTAACTTTAATTTTTCCATATCAACTTTTTTACCGGCTTTTAGCTGTGCCGCTGCTTGTTGTAACTCTGAAATCCACAACAGATTCGTCGGCAAATGCGCAATCTTCCCCTTGCGATAATTTTCTGTCACTTTTTGCTCATTGTAATAAAAGCTTGACGCCAAACCACGTTCAGCATATTCATGCATCTCACGCGTGCGAATTTGAAACTCCACAATTTGCTTCTCCGGAGTAATCACAGTCGTATGAATTGATTGATAACCATTTTGCTTAGGCACAGCAATATAATCTTTAATTCGCCCTGGTAATGGCGTATAAAGCGAATGCAAGGTCCCCAAAGTTAAATAACACGCCGTCACGTCATCAACAATGATGCGCAAAGCATTAAAGTCATAAATTTCATCGATATTTTGGTCATATTTTTCCATTTTACGATGCAGCGAATAAACCGATTTCACCCGGCCACCAAGTTCATAATTCAACTTCTCTTTCTTTAAGAGATCAGAAACTTCTTTAGAGATTTTCTTGATGGTATCGGCCGCGGACTTATTGCGCTTTTCAATTAATTGCTTCAGCTCATTAAAACGCTTAGGATCGGTGTATTTAAAAGCCTCATCGGCTAATTCTACGCGTAATTGTCCCATATTGAGGCGATCGGCCAAAGGAGCAAAAATCTCCAAAGTCTCGCGCGCAATTTTCTTTTGCTTGTCTGGTGGCATCGCAGACAGGGTGCGAATATTATGAAGACGATCAGCTAATTTAATAATCAAAACCCGGATATCAGAACCCAGCGCAATCATTAACCGCATAAAATTATCTTTGGTTTTAGGCAGATAAGTATCAAGGTCACGCATGCCACTGCGTGCTTCACCAATTTTGGTCACACCATCCACCAAAAACGCCACTGATTCACCAAACTCTTTCTCAATATCTTCCAAAGTCACATCAGTATCTTCTACAGTATCGTGCAAAATACCCGCTATAATTGTATCTTCATCCATTCCCCACTCTTCGAGAATCTTCTGGACGGCTTTGGGATGCACGATATATGGTTCACCACTACGCCGTTTTTGCCCCTCGTGCGCTTTGGTGGCAAAATCTAGAGCCTTTTTAACTTTAGTGGAGGCCGCCATAAATTATTCTCCTAATCTTTTCAGTAGGGCCTTGAGTTCGGCGTCAGTCTTACACGCAAAACGAATGCTGTGACCTTTAATATAAACTTCTGTATTGTATTTTTTGCTCAAACTACGCTCATCACGTGCATACAAATTCATCTTTGTCTTACGCACTGAGCTCTTGGCTTTAGTGGCGTTTAAATATTGCTCAACTTTGCGCGCCGACCAACCTTCTTTGATAATTTTTGGCAAAACTTTTTTGATAACTTCTGGATCGGCATTGATCAATGGACGCATCACGCCCTCTGTTAAGTGGTGTTCTAGCATTGCTTTTTTCGCGAAATCCGGCAAATTCAAAAGGCGCATGGTATTAATCACACCAATTTTACTCTTGCCCACACGCTTGGCAATTTCAGCATCCGATAAATTAAATTGGGTTTTTAATTTAGCATAAGCCGTAGCTAATTCAATTGCGCTCAAGTCTTCACGTTGAGCGTTCTCAATAATCGACAACTCCAAACGGTTTTGGGCCGACAATGAACGCACAATGGCTGGAATGGTTTTGAGGCCGGCTTCTTGCGCTGCACGCAAACGACGTTCACCAGCGACTACTTGATACTGATCTTTTTTGCCCTTAACTGGCGTTACCACAATTGGCTGCAAAACACCATGTTCCTTGATGGAAGCAGCTAATTCTTTGAGGGCGGATAAATCAAATTTCTGACGTGGCTGCGTTTTGTCACGCACAATAATATCAACTTTTATCTCTGTTAATTGGCTAACTTTGGCATCTTCCGGTGCGGTTGGATCAAAATCATCACCGATTAAATCAGTCGGGATTAAAGTTTCAAACCCTCTACCTAAACCTTTCTTCATTTTTCAATCCTTTCTCTTAATTCATGCGCCAAATCTCGGTAAGCTTTGGCTCCTTTGCTTAATTTGTCATAGGCGCCAATTGGCACACCATGGCTAGGAGCTTCGGCAACTCGTACGTTGCGCGGGATTTTAGTCTCAAATACACTGGTTTTGAAGTATTTTTCTACCTCTTCGAGCACCTGTGCCGAAAGTGACGTTCTGCGGTCATACATGGTCGCTACGACACCAATTAGACGCAATTGTGGGTTCATACCCTTGCGCACCAAATGCATGCTTTCTAGGAGCTGTGCGACACCTTCTAGTGCATAAAATTCAGTTTGAACTGGCAACAACAGATAAGTAGACGTGATCATCGCATTCACTGTCAACAGCGACAAACTCGGTGGCGAATCAATAATAATATAATCGTAGTCCTTCTCCACTGATTGCACTGCTTCGCGCAACTGAACAAATTTTTTCTTCAATTTGGTCATTTCGATTTCAGCGTTCGCTAACTGGGGTGAAGTCGGGGCTAAAGCTAGATTTTTGTACTTGGTAGGCTGAATGACATCAGAAATTTTAGTCACGCCCAACATTACATCCGTCATACTTTTATCGAGATTGTTTTTATCAAAACCGACCCCACTAGTAGCATTGCCTTGTGGATCAAGATCAATCAAGAGCACGCGTAACTTATCCTTAGCCAAATAATAAGCCAAATTAACAGCGGTAGTAGTCTTTCCTACTCCACCTTTTTGATTAGTTACACAAATAACTCGCGCCATGGATATATTATAGCACAAAAATAAGCACTTTCAGATTAGTGCTTATTTTGTCGTCTTGATTACTTAATAGAAGTAATTTGAATCAAGGAGTATTTTTGGCGATGACCAGTTTCGGTGTGTTCGCGTTTCTTTGGCTTGTAGTGAATCACGCGAATTTTATCGCCTTTAACCACGGGCTCAACAACTTTTGCTGTTACCTTCACACCCTTAACTGTAGGGGTGCCTACCGTGGTTTTTTCGCCATCGATAAGAAGTAAAGCTTCAGTTTCGAGCTCTTTTGTGCCTGCTGGGAGGAGGTCCACCTGCAGGGTCTCTTTTTCCTCGACAAGATATTGCTTGCCACTAATGAGGACAACTGCTTTCTTCATAAAAATCCTTTATTAATTACCTCGGTAATTATAGCATACTTCCCTGATTTTGAAAAGGGGTTACTTGCGCTTGCGCACAACTTTCTTGACCGCGCGTTTGCGGTTAGCACGCTTTACAGCGCTGCGTTTAACTGGGCTACGACGAGCAGCAGTAGTGCGACGAGCTGGTGCCTTAGCACGGCTACGAGAGGCCGCACGAGCGGTCTTTTGTAAGTGTTTGCGGGTGGTTAACCAATAGAAACCGCCACCCAAAATCGCAAGAACGATTACAGTAGCCACGATCACTTCTGCTGGACCCGTGTTAGGAATTTCAGATGGTGTAGGGGTTGGTGTTGGTTCTGGCACCGGCTCTGGATCCGGAGTTGGAGTTGGTTGTGGAGGCGGTGGAGGCACAGGCGTCTCACCTTTCTCTGCTTTCAGCTGGTAAACAACGCGACCAGCATATTCATTACAGCCAGGCAACATACCTGAGAATTTGTTATACCCAAGCAATGCACCCTCGCCAAACAAATAGCTAGGACCGATTGATTGACCATTTAATGCGCCGCCATTATAAATCAGAGCTGAGCCTTCTACATAAGTCAACTTCATACTCTCATTTGCACGCAAATAAACGCCATCCCAGACTGTCTTTGGTTCAGTATCTAGGGCGGTAATTTGAGCATTGGCCGTGGACACTTCGCCTGGTTTGACTATAGAAGGAAAGTTCGAAGTCATTGTCACACCATCAGCAATACCAATAGCCTGGCGACCTACTTCGTGACCGTCAGCATTATTGTGGTAGTAGATGTAAATCTCATAAACTTTGCCATCCTCAAGCGTGATGTCGTCAACGTAAACGTTGTTGGTTACGTCACGCACTCGCACGAAATTACGTTCATCGCCAATTGATGGATTATCCGTAATTGAGTTAAACACCGCATATGGTGCTGGATCTGCCCAAGTAAAGGTTTTGCGGTCTGGACCCCATGGCGTATCTACCAAAGCAGATGCTGAACCTGATGGCATGGCTAATCCAGCCGTTAAGCCCACTATTAATATTCCGCCACCCAAGATAACTTTACGCATATTGTTTCCTTTCATTTTTAAAAGTCTCCATCATGAATTCTTTGTTCTTCTTGTTGGTCTGTGTGATCGACACCTCGATCCGCACTACCACCCTGCTGTTGGTTACCACCTTGATCAACTGGGTTATTATTGAAATTATTCTGGGTACTAGTGTTACCGTCATTAGCATGTCGGCTTTCTTGCTCAGTCACCTGAGTTGCAGGATTAACTAAATCTTTATTAAAGATCCCGTCGCCAGCATGTGTATCGCCTTCTTTACCCCAAGGTGTAGGCCCTGGAGGGATTGGGCCTGGATCTGGCTTCACCGGCACATCTTGAATCGTACTGCCCCACATACCTTGCTTCACAACAGGCTGAGTACATTGATCTTTAAGTTGTAATACTGAACCGTTTGGAGTTGTGAGGATTGTGACTGGTGTACCGTTTTCCTGAGTGGTACAAACGACCACTTCAACGTTTTCCTTGCTGGCATTTTGGCCCTGTTGAATAAAGTCCATATAAAGGTTGTCATACGAACCGGCTTCCAAGTTGCCATAGGCAATGATACCTTCGTCAACCATCTTTAAGAATTTAGCTGATGTCGCCTTACAAAAAGCATCATCATTCTCAAGTTTCTCATTAATCTGACGCAAAGTCATACCTTCAATGCCAAGTTCGGCGCGATCTTTGTCACCCAAAGCATTAAGGTAGGCTGACAAAGTTTCAACCTGCATCGAAACATCTTTGATACCTTCTTTAGAAGCTTGCTCGTTGCCGCGCACGCTACCTAGAACGTCTTCGCCAGCGAAGGAGTATAAGCCACCTGGCTTGTTTTGGTTGTAAGTTGAACCGTCTTCATTGGCAAATTTATTTAGATAACTTTCTGGAGAACCAACTTCTGCACGCTCATGATTTTGCAATTTATTTTGCTCGTCAATATTATCAATCTCTGGGTCAGCATTAGCTTGTTCGCTATTAAACATCTTAGCTGTGGCCATAATACCACTTGCAGCCAACACGACTGCCAAAGCTCCTGCCGCCACCTTTGCCACTGCACTTTTACGAAGATTTTTCAAGCGACTTTCTTTTTCTTCAGAAACTTTTTGGTCTGGGGACATGGCCGACTCGACAGTAGGCTTTGCGGTAGTATCACCTTTATATCTGTGAAAACGCTCCTGCACAACTTCCCAGTATGCGTTGCGCGCATCTTCTTTTGCCGTCGTATCCGCTTCGGCGTTAAGCCAATCAGCATACTTTTTAGTAGCTTCTTGATTTAAGTCTTGGTCTGAAAGGTTTTCGAACTTATTTTGTTCATGGTCCACATTGACGGTTTCGCCGTTGTGTAAAACCGAATCATCAATGTTTTTAGGTGCACTGAACGTCTCGTTAGCTGCCTGTTGAACCGCATTTTGAGCAAATTGCTGAGCCTCGTCAGCTAATGCGGCATTAGGATTACTTAATTTTTCGCCATTCATACTGCTGCTCCTTGCAAATTAGGCTGAGGAGGAACTGGAGGTTGTGGCGCTGGTGGGGTTGGCGGTTGTGGTGCCGGTGGAACAGGTGGTTGAGCCGGTGGAGTTGGCGGAGTTTGCGCCTGGATGTTTTGTTCTTGCATGAATTCATCGGTTACACGCTTGGTGATTCCTTCAATATCAACACCTGCCGAACGCAAAAAGCTCTCGGTCTGCTCTTCGGTGAGATTAGGGTTACTTTCCATTAAACGATCCAGCTGTTCCAACTGGGCATCTGTTAATGGCTCCAAGAGCGCATCAGAAACGCGATCTTCTAAAATTTTGTATTGTTGCTCGTTCATATTGTACCTTTCTTGTTATGACCTATCTGATAAATAGTCTATCGCACTTATGCTTTTCTGTCAACCCCTATTTGCAGCAAGAAAAAACCGAACATGGTGTTCGGTTCTTGGCTAGTCAAAAGTAACAATTATTTCGAGCGAGAAGGTAGCAAGCTAAAGACGTTTTCTTCGATCAGCTCACGACCGGCTTCACGTAAGGCTCGCCTCTGTTCTATGCTAACTCGTTTGGGCGAAACATAGGTAGTTTCGTTATCAAACAACTCATAGTTAAGGCGGTGGCCTTGAGTTTTTGTCTTTGTTTTAAAGCGTTTCATTTTTGTGATTCCTTGTTTAATTGTTTTAGTTAGATTTGTATTTTAGTTCTAACTATGTTCTATGTTATCACACTTTTGCTTTTTTGTCAAGAGTGCTTATGCTTTACAGAGGGAAATCGTGACGTTCTCGCCATTGACCTTGGCGACTTCGTCATAATCAAAGTTGCCGTTTTCAACGAATTCTGTGGCCAAAACTTCCTTTTTGAGCGTTTCAAGCCAAGGTTCGTCCAATTTTACGGACAGAGAGAGCTTGATACGGTCATCTACGTTCAAACCAGCCTTTTTACGCGCAGATTGGACTACGCGCACTAATTCACGCATCTGGCCTTCAGCCTTCAATTCCTCTGTTAAGGTCTTATCTAGGACCATTTCAGAGCCACATTCTAGTTGTTTAACATTAACCTCATCTTTAACGATTTGCTCATAAAATTCGGGCAGTTGCTCACCAGTATAAACTAATTTGTTCAACGGCTGGCGCACTTTTACCTGCTCTTCGTCTTCAGAACGGCGCATACGCAAGGCTAGACCTTCAGTAATGATTTCACGGGTCTGAGCCATCTTCCCTATTACGTCTTCATCAACTGGCCCAGCAGCAGGCCAATCTAACAGATGCACCGAGGCATCTGGATCGACCATCTGGTGATATAGTTCCTCGGCCAAGAACGGCACAAATGGCGCCAAAATCTGGCTTAAGTATACCAAAACGTAATATAAGGTCTCATAAGCCTCTTGTTTGTCTGTATCGTCCTCAGATTTCCAAAAACGACGACGGCTACGACGGACAAACCAATTCGATAAATCGTCCACAAACGGTAACACACCATCTAGAGCTTTCGGTAAATTATAGGCCTCCATCTCTGTTGTAATCTCGTCACGCAATTGGTGAACTCGCGAAATAATCCAAACGTCTAGAGGGTTTTTGATGCCATCCAGCGCTTTAGCTGGTTTGACGATATCTTTACCTTCAAACTCGTCCACTTCAGCATAAGTACAGAAGAAATCATAAACATTCCAAATCATCGTTAATTTGCGAGCGACATCAGAAACATCTTTATCTAACAGAGAGAAATCCTCACCCGACATCACCGGGCTGGATAACAACAAGAAGCGTAACGAATCGGCCGAAAATCGATCCATCAGTTCATTAGGATCTGTATAGTTCCCCAAAGATTTAGACATTTTGCGCCCATCATTCCCTGCCAGTGTCCCTGTAGAAATAACATGTTTATAAGCATTTTTACCAAATAGAGCCGTGTTTAGGCAGTGCACATAATAGAACCAAGCGCGCACCTGGCCAACATACTCTACAATAAAGTCCGCTGGATAATTATCGTCAAATTTTTGCTTGTTTTCGAAGGGGTAATGCATTTGTGCAAACGGCATCGAGCCAGATTCAAACCAACAATCCAGCACTTTCTCAATACGATGGAATACTTCACCTGGCTGCGCTTTAATATCATATTTTTTCTTCACGGCGTCGGATAATTTATCGGCCTCAATCACGATTTCGTCAACCCACGGACGATGATAATCTTCTAATTTTATCCCTGATAAATCGAATAATTCTTCATATGAACCGACCACAATGATAGACCCTTTATCACCCTTCCAAACCGGCATAGCAGTGGCCCAAAAACGGTCACGGGACAGGTTCCAATCTGGCGCGTCTTTAATGTTATTAGCAAAACGACCATGTTTAAGATGGGCTGGGAACCAATCAATATTCTCGTTTTGCTCCAACATCAGGGGTTTTGAGCCCTGGACATCAAAGAACCAGGACGGAAAAGCCCGATAAATAATACGCTCTTTGGAACGGGGGTTAAACGGATATTCGTGCTTGATATATTCAATTTTCCAGATGATGCCTTTGTCTTCTAAAATCTTAGCGATAATTTTGTTACTCGCCCAAATTTCAATACCATTATCGTCAGTATCGCGCACACCCAAATCGTGTAGTTTGTTTGCAACTTCTGGTAGATAATAGCCACCGTCATCCAGGACATCCACAAAATCAACATCATGGTCCAGATGCACCTGATAATCATCTTCACCATAGGCGGGTGCGATGTGAACAATGCCGGTTCCCTCTTCGTTGGAAACAAAATCAGCGGCAATCACGGTGTAAGTCTCAGATTTCTTCTCTTTATCAGAGAAATTGCGTACGATTGGATCATACTCTGTGCCAACTAAATCTTGACCGGTCAAAGTCTTTTTGGGCTTGGCATCAGTACCAAGCACACGTTCAGCAGCATCGACTGCCACTACAAATTTCTCGCCCTCGACATCATAAACACCGTATTTCATTTGCGGATGAACCGCCAAAACCAAGTTAGCTGGCAAGGTCCAAGGCGTCGTCGTCCAGGCTAACAAATAAAAATCTTTGGCTTTAAATTTCACATAAGCTGACGGGTCAGTCACTTCGCGATAGGCATCGTTGTCCATATTAACTTCGGCTTTCGAAACAGGGGTACCAAACTGCGCATCATACATCAAAACCTTACGGCCTTCATAAATTTTGCCCTTCTTGTAGAGTTCTTTAAAGGCCCACCAAACCGATTCCATAAAATTTTTGTCCATGGTGCGATAGGCGCCTTTGAAATTGACCCAGCGTCCAATGCGCGTAATCGTATCTTCCCAGGTCTCAGAGTTCGCCACCATCGATTCGCGGGCTTTAATAATATAATCTTCTAACGACCATTTGACGCCAATTTCGCGACGATCTTTAATACCAAGTTGCTGTTCAACAAAATTTTCAGCTGGTAAACCATGACAATCCCAACCCCATTGACGCTCTACACGTTTGCCTTGCATAGTCCAAAAACGGGGCACAGCATCTTTTACAACCGAAGATAACAGGGTGCCATGATGCGGACTCCCAGTAATAAACGGAGGGCCATCATAAAACACATACGCATTATCCTTACTGCGCTGTTCAACCGACTTTTCGAAGGTATGATTTTTTTGCCACCATTTAGCAATATCGCGCTCATACTCTCTGGCGCGACGGCGGCTCCCAGCCTTGTATTTCATAAGTTTATTATATCACACCGTACGGGCGTAATAACTAACTTGATCAAAAGATGGAAACGGCAAACCACTCCAGGCTTTCAAAACCGCTCCTTGATTATCAACGGCAACCAAACTCGGATATTGCACCACGTCATGCACACGGGCAAAACTTTCCCCGTCAATAGTGTCAGGGTCGAGTGACTCTACGCTCAAATTAGTTTCGCGCTCAAAATCGCGCAACCATTCACTGACTTCGCGCGCATACTCAGTATTATCACGCCAAACACAAACTACCTTCATTTTTGCTTTTTCTCCCTCTGTTTACGTAGAATTTTTTCGAAATCATCCAAAGTTTTGAACTCATGAAATACGCTAGCAAAACGCACATAAGCTACCTCGTTCATCTCAGCCAAAACGTCCAAAATCGCCTCACCAATTTTGCGAGCTGGGATTTCATCTTTATCAAGAGCGAACAAAATATCCGAAGCGCGATTCACGACTTCCTCAACTTCCATCTCGGACTCAAAAAACTTACCCACACTACGCTGTACTGCGATTAACAGTTTCTCACGATCAAAAGCTTCTTTGCGTCCACTGCGCTTGACCACCGTCAAAGCCGGCAATTCTATGCGTTCGTAAGTAGTAAAACGAGTCTTGCCATCTGAAGAGATACGGCGACGACGAATCATCGTGCCATCAGCAGTTTCTCGGCTTTCCAGCACCTTGCTGTCACCGATTTGTACCTGCCGTACGCCCACTTTTACTCCTTATTTTTCTTGCGTTTGCGTAGTTTCTCTCTCAATGTTGGTGGAACATCAAGATCTTCTTCTTCCTCATCTTCTTTATCAGTCTTGATGTTGTCCCACATGTTGTCTTGATCTTTAGCAGCAAAATCTTCTACGGTCTTTTTGTTACCAACGTGTTCTTCGCTATCTAACTTCATGTCGACGTCTTCCGATAAGCTCTTATCGGCGTCGCCTTTAATAGCGTCTGAATCTTGCTTGTTCAACAACTTCTCAGCTTTTTTCTCCATATCGAGTTCGCGATAGTATTCAGAATCAAAACCAGTTGCAACCACAGTGATGACAATTTCGTCTTCGAGTTCTGGACGAATGTTAGCACCGAAGATAATGTTAGCATCTGGTGCAACAGCACCGGTAATAACTTCGGCAGCGTCCTGAATCTCGGACATTGACATATCGTAGCCACCAGCCACGGAGAAGAGCACACCACGGGCACCTTCGATTTTAACCTCAATAAGAGGTGATTCGATGGCTTGTTGTGCAGCCAAGACGGCACGGTTCTCGCCAGAAGCACGGCCAATACCCATCAAGGCCGAGCCGGCATTCTTCATGATGGCTTGGACATCGGCAAAGTCAAGGTTAATCAACGCATGCTCGGTAATAAGCTCGGAAACACCTTGGACACCTTGACGCAAAACATCATCGGCAATTTTGAAAGTCTCAAGCAAAGGAGTACGAGGATCGATTGTTTGTAAGAGACGATCGTTTGGAATGGTAATTAAGGCATCTACCTCTTTGCGTAATTTTTCAACGGCTACTTCGGCGTTGTCACGACGACCAGCACCTTCAAAAGTAAATGGTTTGGTTGCCACACCAACGGTCAAAATATCACGCTTGCGGGCTTCCTCAGCCACAATTGGACCAGCACCAGAACCAGTGCCACCACCAGCGCCGAGGGTAACGAAAACCATATCGGCACCATCAAGGGCTTTTCCAATCTGTTCGCGGCTCTCTTCAGCAGCAGCTTCACCTTTTTTAGGATCGCCACCGGCACCAAGGCCTTTACCAATATGAACTTTAGTATCAGCATTAGAATGATGCAAAGCTTGCGCATCAGTATTGATAGCAACAAATTCAACACCGGTGAGACCGACTTCTTTCATACGGTCAATCGCTGAACCACCAGCGCCACCGACACCAACAACTTTAATGCTAGCTGTGCTTTCTACTTCTTTTGGTTTGACTTCAGGCATATAAAACTCCTCGCTTATAATCTAATGATAATTATACCACAGATTTACGTTTTGCCAAAGAGTTTTTGTAATAAACCGGGTTTTTTGTCTGGTTTGGGAGCTTTTTGAGCTTTTTTGAGCTTTTTAGCACGCTTGCGTTTGCGTTTAGCGTTGCGACCTGCAGCATTATGATCAGCGGCCAACATCATCAAACCGGCTGCAGCAGCATATTCTGACTTGGCAATCGAATCAGCCACACCACTACAACCAATTGGCGTACCAATTTTAACAGAACAACCAAGGGCATTCTTCACATAAAGATCAATATCGGATAATTTAGCGCCACCACCTACTAAAACGACACCTTCGGGCAGACGTTTTTCGTATTTAGCGGCTTTAATTTCTTGGTTAATCTTATCAAAAATTTCTTTCAGGCGAGCTGCGACTACATGATCAACTTCGTGACGCTGGAAGACCATTTCGGCACCATTAACCCGGATATGAATTGGCTTCTCTTTCGTGCCAATGCTCCCCGATGCGTACTTGCGTTTGAGATCTTCGGCAGCATCAATTGGGATTTCAAGCATAATAGCAAGATCATTGGTAATATTGTGCGCACCAGCCGGCACCACGCCGACATACTGCAAATCACTCTCTTCAAAAATCGCAATCGAAGTCGTGCTAGCACCCATATCAATGACGGCGACACCGTTTTCCATCTGACGTTCGGACAATACTGCCCGCGCAGATGCTACTACACTTGGCACCAAACGTTCGGCTACGACATTGGCATTGCCAGTCGCACGTTTCAAATTCTCACAATTCGGTGACAAAGCCGAAACCACATTGGCATGCATGATTAAACGCGCGCCGGTCATGCCGAGTGGATCTTTAATTCCCTCTTGGCCATCGAGTTCGTAGCTCATTGGCACCACGTCCAAAACATCGCGATTGGCCGGGATTCTCCCTGATACGGCGACTTCTTCCACGCGCATCAAATCATCTTCGTTAATCTCATGATCTTCGGCACCAACGGCAATCATACCTTCAGTTTTGGTCGATAAAATATGTGAACCATTGATAGAAACCGTGGCCGAATCAACTTCGTGACCACTCATACGCTCGACTTCACCAAGCATTTTATCAATCGCAGCTGCGGGGCCAGACAAATTAGCCACGATACCTTTGCGCATCCCACTGTTGGGCGCTTCCCCGTAACCAATTACACTGATATTCCCTTCGCGAGTGACATCAGCAACCACGGCTCGCACATTTTCGGAGCCTACATCAAGTCCGACCGCATAATGCGAATGTTCATCCATAAGCGTATTATACCACAGTTAATCGGGTAAAGTCAAAATTTCATAACCTTTTTCGGTTACGAGAATCGTATGCTCAAAATGACAACCCGGCAGACCGTCGTTCAAAATCACCGTCCAGCCATCCTCACGTGAGACATGATTGGCAGGTTTCCCCAGTGAAGACATCGGTTCAATACAGATAGTATCACCAGCTTGAAGCACATAGCCCTTGCCAGGCTTACCATAATTTGGCACTTCTGGCGCTTCGTGCATGGTTTTACCAATGCCATGGCCAATATAGTTTTTAATCACGCCAAGCTTACCTTTTTCAAGCACTTTTTCAACGGCATGACCCACAGTACCAAGATCCACACCGGCCTTAACCTCTTTAATTCCAGCCATCAACGAATCGTAAGTGGTCTTGAGCATCTGGCGCTCAGCGGCCGAACCGGCTTTATCGCCACCCACAATCATCGTAAAAGCTGAATCGGTGAAATAGCCTTTATAGAAGATATCAAGATCAAAAGAAACGATGTCGCCTGCCTGCAATTCATATTCACTAGGCGCACCGTGCACCAATTCTTCGTTGACCGAAATACAAATCGCCCCTGGAAATTCGTCATCAAGCATGTCGTAGGCCACTTCGGCTCCACGCGCCACAATTTGCTCGCGCACCCAGGCGTCAATTTCTATTTCCGTCATTCCCGGCTGCACATAAGCCTGCAAATCTTTCAATAAATTGCCGAGGATTTTGCCACCCTCGCGCATGGCAGTAATTTTATTATTATTCATTGAGCACCTTTTCTACACGCTCGGTCACTTCCGCGACTGAACCGGTGCCATCAACCGTCTCGATCCGCACATTATGCTCACGTAACAGGGATAAAATTGAACAAATATTTTGTTCAGCAATCTCAATGCGGCGCTGAATAGCTTCCGGCGTATCGTCTTCGCGACCACGTTTCAACATGCGTTCAGACACCTCTTCACGTAATACTTCAAAATGAATTACTAACTCAACGTCTTCTAAATAATTATTAACCAACCACTGGGCCTGCTCATAACTACGTGGATATCCATCCAAAATAATCTTTTTACCAGCCTCTTTAGCCTCGTCAAATTTCTCGCTCATTAAACGATTAACGACATTAATATCCGCCAACTCCCCCTGTTTGACGCGCTCATCAAAATTACCACTCTCACGCAAAACTTCACCGGTCGAAATCCACTGCCAGCCATATTTTTTCGCCAAAATCTGGCCTTGTGTACTCTTGCCAGACCCTGCTAATCCTAAAAATATAATCATCTTAACGAAGACCTAAGCGCATGCGTTCCATTTTCTCGGCTTTGCGACGTTCGCGAATAATCGCTTTGTTGCGACGTTCGCGTTTGGAAATCGGTTTGTGAAAACGCATTTGTTGCTTGGCCAGTGGCAAAACACCACTTTGCAAAACACGACGATTAAAACGACGAATCAAGTTCTCGTTTGCTTCTTTTGCATCTTTTCTAGTAACTGTAATAGCCATAGCAGTCATTATACCAGAGATTATCAGCCTTGACAACCCCTAAAATCTCCATAGAAAAAGCCCTGGGCCCTCAACTATGTAGTCGTGGATCGGGCTAATTCAAGATGCGCGGCCGATATAACGTGCTGTCTTTAGCGCATAGCATAATGATATCACATTAAAAAATAGAATTTTTTAAAAATTAACCTTTATTGTTATATGCTAGATATAGGGGATAATTAACAACTTAAATAAGGAGATGGTTCCTATGATACAAGACATTAACCCTAAATCCTTAATAAAAGATCCGTGCCACGACACACAAATAGACTTTCACCTAGGCAACTTCTACAACCCCAAGGAATTACGTACCGTATATCTTTATTACAACAAAGATGCTCCGAGCTATATCGCAGCAATGATGAGTGATACAGAATGGGGTAATCACCTAGTAAAGTTTATCTTGTGTTCTAACAAATTTACTGGTCGTTGGAAAGCCACCGCTATCCCTAATAAAATCTTTCCTTCAGGTTGTATAATCTATGGAGAAGGTGGCTACTTAGGTACAAAATTAGAAGATGCCGTTTTTGAAAGCTATGGTATTCCCCAGCAACAAAGAGACTATTTCTACATTTATGCTGGGTAAACATATTGTGACTATCGAATTTAAATCTTGACCCAATAAGTTCATGCACTATCGTTATTGCTCTCTCTAAATAAGTACAGTTCTTTTTTGGGGAAAAATGACTGGTTCGCCAATAAGTAATTATATTCGTGATAGATTTTATCTATATCAGTATATCTATTATTCTCTAAATAACCAAAATGGTTAAATAGCCATTGGCTTTGTTTGTCTGGTTTCTTATTTTCTTCTATTTCTTCAAGATGCCATCGATAAATAACATCGTGGTGTGCTAAAAAATTACGCAATTCGCCCATTCGTCTAAAATGTTTCGCTTCTTCTTTGTCAAGGATATTCAATTTTGACAAAATATCAATTTTTTTATGGTATTTTAAATTCAAAATTTTTTCTATCCTATCCCTTGCATTACCAGACATGTCAAATGTCAAATTATAAAAAAGAATTCTCCAAAAAAAGACTTTTACAAAATACTCATCTTCACAATCTGGAATTTGCATCTTCTTGACTTTTATATTTACATTTTTTTGAACATTTTGAATAATCTTGAGCTTCCCCCCATTGCGCAAGAGTTGTCGATGAAATTCTGTATCAAAAAATTTCCAATTTTTTACTGAACCAGCACACCATAAAACTTTAACGAGCAGCAGATTATCTATTCTTGCATGTGAGATAAAAATATCAGAAATCTTGTCAATAAGATCTAATTGCCCCTTTTGTTCTTGTGTATAATTATTAATAAATCCTTGGTTTTTTTCCAAAAACAAAACACCCATTGTACTCCCTTGGTTGTTAAACTGTCTCTAACAGTCTTTGATTATACTGAACTATTAAATCTTGTTTTGATACATCGTACAATATTTCACGATTAGGCCTAAGTGCTACGCATGAACCACTAAAGTCATTCAATAATATATTAGGGCCTTGGGTCTGAACAATAATATTGCGACTACGGTTTTGGGTAATTTTTGCATGGCTATAAGCATCTATGTATACCATATTTTTCCATGTATCAAAAATCTTATATTGTTCGGCACTTTCGGCCCATGCAAGAGGCATAATATGATGTAATTCGTATCCTTGCTTTTTATCCACGTGATGCTCATCAAAATATGTAAATTTTTCGGCAATAGACCTATTTTGAAACTCAACGATCTTTTTACCATCTTTAGTATAACAACCGGTTTTTAAATAAACTCGCTCCTTATGCTCTCCTCTTAAATCAAAGTAGACAGTTTGACTAAACAGCGTAAAAGCTTGATCAATCTTATTTTGCCAATTTCCCCAATCTCTTTTTGCAGTCTTATCACCTAGAAAAAATTGCGGTTTTAATTTTTGTTTCAGCGTCTCTATCACCCCCCGTTGTTGTACTCTTGACAATGTCTTTCTATAACAGTGGATAAAATCAACGCATTGATCAAGCGATATATTAAACTCAGCCTCTACATCAACGGCTGAAACAAAAAACATAAATTCATATTTTGTAATATACTTTAGATGATATTCCGAAGTTTGTAATAAGTTAAGCAGAGTTTGAATATAACCACCCAATAGCTTATCAATTGCTTTAGAATACATAAATTGTTGATTTAAGATATTGTCTTCTCTGACAAAGCGCCGTCCTTCCTCTGATAAAGCAACATATGAAACTTTATGTGCACGTTTATAGGGATCAAGTTTTTCTTTCTTGTCATTATAACGTTCGATAAAGCCCATCCTGTGCATATCGAGAAATATATTTTTTCTTAGTGCGTCTTGACCCCATTTTTGTAAAACACTACATAGTTCATCGCAAAATCGTGCATAAGTAATTTCATCTGGATAATTTTCCGTTCTCTTAGAGAGATCAGTGGTACGAATTTTTAATAATGCAGAATCGGGTGCATATTTATCTAATAATCCCAACATTATATGAATACTTTCTCTATCATAACGATTGTGTTGCGAAGATTTACCGCCTCGATATTGATCACTCCTTAATCTTGCGTCTATAAATCTCAAGGCTTTATTGCCTAATTGTATTTGTTCAACAAACATTTACAATCCTTTCTCGCGCTATTTTTACAGAATCAGCGTCATTGTCCGCGCATATAAAATGACGTTTTAATTTTTTTGCACACACTGCCGTTGTTCCACTACCAACAAAACAATCTAATACTATATCACCCGGATTAGAGCTCGCTAAAATCATTCTGTCTATCATTTCTGTAGGTTTAGGTGTGACATGTAACATTTTTTGTACTCTACCATGTTTTTTGTTCTTATGCCTTTCGCTTGTAATGTGCCACACTTCTCCACAAAGTCTACCTTTAGGATTTGGGAACCATCGTTTACCATTTTTTAAGAGTCCTGTTTTATTGGCGGCTTTTATTCTTTCTTTAGATTCATATGGCACTCGGACCGCATCGGCATTAAAAGTATGTTGTTTTGCCTTCGTAAAGAATAAGATTGTTTCTTGTCCATGAGTAAATCGTGTTTTCGCATATGTGAGACCGTCTCTTTTATCCCAAGTAATCCAATTTTGGAATATTAGTCCTTTATCAACCAAATATTGCAAGATATAAGCCGCATTAAAAGGTGTGTTAAACACATAAAGGCTTCCTGTTTTTTTAATTTTTGGAATTAAAGCGTCTATCCATTGATATGTAAACTTCAAAAAATCTTCTTGAGAGCGAAAAGTATCCCACGGTGCTTTCTTCATATTATATGGTGGATCAATAATAGCAAGGTCGACACTGTTATCCTCAACCTTACTTAAAAAACTCAAAACATCATCTTGAACTATTTGGTCTAACACTATAACTCCTTAATTAAATCATTAATTGGTGATAATTCTGGTACCGGACAAGTATATGCTGGCTGAGGCATCCAAGTGGCTAGGCTAGGTAACCCATCATAATAGCCAGCTATACATACTCGATTATCCGATAAGATAAATGTCTGCACGTATAAATGGTCGTCATGCACATCCTGGCTACGATCGATAAATAAATTATACGGACGGTCATATATTTCATCAAAATTAAGAGTTTGATTAGCATATGTTTTGATGTCGATTTTCTTTCCGTTAATAACAAACTCAAATCCATCATCAAAAACACCTAGAATTAATCGATAACAAAATTTTTGACGCAAAATTTTATACCTTTCAATGGCAGGAACGTCATGATATTTAACATTAAGGTGGCGATATACTATATCCAAAAATGCTAATTCCCCCAAAATGCCCTTCTGAATGTTGTTAAGACTTCTTGTATCATAATCTCCATAACCAGGTCTTGGAAATTCAAAAAGAACTCTCCTCTCTGCTAAAAAATTTGCAATGTCTTTTTCTATACGCGATATAGAAACGATGATCATATCAGATTTTTTAATCATTCGTTGCCCCTAATTTCAAATCAATAATATCTTTATAAGCCGTAGAGATTTCATATCCTACATAATTACGCTGTAGTTGTTTAGCTACTCTCAGCGTGGTCCCAGATCCAGCAAAAGGATCTAACACAAGATCACCCACACAACTATATAATTTTATTACACGTTTTACGATTTCTTCAGGCATAATAGCTGCATGCTTGCCAAATGCTAAATCGCTCTTATTTGGTATAGGGATGTTCCAAATCTGTTTTGTATATTCAATCCATTCCCGTTTTGATAATCGACTAGCCTGCTTTTGAAATTGTGTCAAACGTTGTGGTGCCCCATCTTTAACATATACTGTTATAAATTCTGTCGTATTTTGAGCATAAAAGTTTCTAGGATATGGATAGCTACCAAACATTAATTTTTTACTTGAATTTGTACGATTCCATATGTACAGATCCATTAGAAATAATCCCGTATATTTACGAATGGAGTACTGTATGTCGCTGTCTATATTGAAAATATCACGGTTATAATGTGTATTGAGTTGTTTTTTAAGCATAGGCATAAGCGGAGTATTAATAACGAGTTTTCCATTAGGTTTTAAAACCCGTTCGCATTCCTGCCAAACTTTTAAAATCTCACTGAGGTATTTATCGTAATCTGTTATGTCCCCTATTTGCCCTTTATGTCGTTTTGTTATTTTTTTATTCTGATAGCCATTTTTAGAGTAATCTTTAATATTGAAATAAGGAGGGCTGGTGACTATTAATTGCACTGAATTATCCGGTATTTCCTTCATGTGACGAGAATCGCAGAAGAAAACCCGATTCACATGATCTAACTCTTGGGTTTTGTGATTCGCTAGCATACTTGCCTTATTATACCATATATCAAAGCAGAGCTATTAGGGTCAAATGCAACTAGCTCGGCGCCAACTTCACCAGCCGCCCCTCCACACTCCTCAGCCCATTCCACTCGTTTTCCATCAGCGTAAACCACGCGTCCACATATTGGCCTTCTTCGGCTAGAAACCAGTCTTTGGGCGCGTAGAAGGCGATTAATTTCATGGTGTTGCCGTGGTCGTCGCGGACGATTAAACAGAGGTGGTTTTGGTCGGCGCCGAGTTTGCGGGCGCTTTGGATGAATACGTTTTCTAATTTCCAAACTGGCTCTTCGTTGCCCTCGCCATAGGGCTCCAATTGCTGCACCTCCTCCACTAATTCTAATGACAAATCGTCCGTCTGGTCTGCCACCACGTCGGCGTCTTTACGCCAAAAATGTTTTTGATCTCCCAGAACCAAAGCCTCATAATGCTGATTAATTCCCTCTGTAAATTGCTCGATTCCGCCTTTTGGCACGCTCACGCCACAAGCCGCGGCGTGGCCACCACCACGTTCAATCAAATCTTCACAGGCCTCCAGGGCCTCGGCCAAACTAAAGTCGCCAAAACTACGGCCCGAACCCTGCCAACCATCTGGTGTCTCTGTAAAAGCGAAGGCGGGTTTATGATAACGTTCGGTCAGCTGGCCAGCCACAATGCCAATAATGCCCTCATGCCAGCGCCCTTTTACCACAATCACCGGCTGACGACCAACCATGCCCTGCTCTTTGATCTCGTCTAGAGCTTCTTTTTGCTGGGTTTTGCGGAGCTGATTGTATTCTTCGAGCTTCGCGGCTAGCTCAGCGGCTTCGGGTCGCGACGCTGCCATCAATAATTTTAAAGCGATTTCCGGCGTATCCATCCTACCCGCAGCATTCAGTCGCGGCCCGAGCTGGAAGCCAATCGCATGACTGTTCAGCTTTTTCACTCCCGCCACCCGCATCAGTTCTTGCAAACCTACGCGCCGAGTTTTGTCCAAAACCTTCATGCCATAAAAACACAGCCGGCGGTTTTCCAAACTCATCGACATACTGTCGCAAATCGTGCCGATTACCACCAAGTCTAACAGCCATTTTTCTTGCCCCACCTTAATTAAACCAGCATCCGCCAGCCCACGCGCCACCATAAAGGCCACGCCCACGCCAGCCAAATCACGCAAGTCCGCCGGCACCTGTACATCCGGCCGTTTTGGATTCACCACCGCCACAGCACCAGGCAAATCTTCGCCGCATTCGTGGTGGTCCGTCACTATCACATCGATTCCCCGCCCCTGTAATTTGCTGATGATTTCGTGGTTGCGACTGCCACAGTCTACCGTCACCACGAGGTCAATTTTGTCGCGCACGGCTCGCTCCACTAAGCGCTCACTCATGCCATAGCCATCGCTAAAACGGTCCGGCAACATCACCTCAATTTTGCGCAAACCCGCCATGCGTAGCGCGTCGTGTAGCAAAACACTGGCCGTTACACCATCGGCATCATAATCACCATACACCAATACCTTTTCCTGCCCCACCACGGCCTTTTTAATCCGCTTTACGGCTTTATCCAAGTCTGGCAACTCACTCGCATCCGCCAAATCTTCATATTTTGGCTTTAAAAAATCCGCCGACAGACGGCGTTTCGCAACTAACTCATCAAACAACTTGCTCATTAGTTGATGGTCTTTTTAACTTTGCCCTTGCCCCGCTTCGAGAACTGCTGACTTTTGATCACAATCCCCTGTAATTCCTTCAAAATTGGGTATTCTTTGTTGGTTTGATAAATCTTGGTATTGCCACGTTTGGTCACGACCAAGAACTTGCCTTTTTCAAGACGGCGCAACTCACGCTGAATATTACCCGGGTCCTCCTTGATCAATTTGGAAAGCCCGCGCACATGTGTCCGAAAATCTGGGTACTTCGCAAAGACGACAATAATCTTCCGCCTCACCCGCGAAGTGATGAAAATATCCAACATAATTCGCCTTTCTTTTCGTTCATTATAGCACAGAAAATTGGCGCGTGGTATTTTTTACAACGCTTTTTTAGTGAACATCGCCAAATTCGTGGTACTTTTGTTTGAGCGTATAAATTCTGCCTTTGAGGTTGAGCGGCAACATAAAAGTGCCAAGTAATTCTTCCACGTGACCACGAAAACCTTGTTTGAAAAAGTATACACCATTGCCTTCTACCGGCTTCACACCATAAAAATTATAACGTTTGTACCCCTTATTTAGGGCCTCTTCAATCATTTTCCATTGCATATAATGAATACCGCCCATTTGCGCGTATTGACGTAACGAACCGCTATACAAATAGACAATTTCGCCACTATGATCCACAAACATCGCAGCATTTAGTGGTGTCCATTTGCCGTCCATGTGCGCTTCACTGACCATAAATTTCACTTTGTCACCAAAAGCCTTTTTCATGGTGCGATAATATTTCAGATCCGGTTCGTGGAACCCGTGATACTGGCCCGATTCGGCCGTGATATCTTTCAAAATCTTCAATTCGCTGTCTTTTAACTCGCGTACACGAATGTTTTCGCGCTTGGCTCGGCGCAAACGCTGGCGATGATAGGTGCGCAGATCAGCAAACATTTCGTCCATGGTCTTGTCACCCAGCGGCAGCACATAGCCCCACTTAATTTGTTCGTATTCGCCGAGGTATTTGTAACCTTCGTCCATCAATTCGCGCTTGATGTTGAGATGGTTGACGCCATCAACGATATTATTCTTGTTGTCGCGCGGTTGGCTGACAATATTCGGGCTGATTTCGAGCACCAAACCTTGCTTTTCGTTCAAAATTTGACGCATTTCACGGCTAAAAAAGCGCAAGATTTTGATTGCATCTTTGGCGTCATAGTCCAGCAATGGTCCGCCCGGACACTTAAAAATTTTCAAGCCCAACTTTTGCCGAGTCGTGACCACGAGCGCCGCAGCCAACAACTTTTTATCTTCCTTCACGCCGAACAAATAATTTTCTTTTTTGTCCGCATCGTAGCGTTTTTTCATTTCTACACTCTGTAAAAAATTTGAACAGGACATTTTTTTAGCAAAATTTTCGAATTCGCGCGCTGTGATTTCTGCTAACTTCATAAGTCTATTATACCACTCGTGTTAATTGAACTTAAAAATTTTCTGCATCACACGGTAGCCAGTTGTACAGATCCATTTGCCGACTGGGCCCGGTAAATTAGTCGAGGCGCTTGGAAATAGCCAGCGCACTTTTTTATAAAGCTCTACATCGTAGGTCTCAAGATAATACCATAATTTTTCTAGTTTGCGGTCGGCTTCGGGTGTACCAATTAAACGTAAAAAAGCCGACGAAACGCAAAACATCATCGAAAGATATGAAGCTTGGTAAGCGGCCAAGCGCGGACTAATTGTCTTTGCCGCCTCATAATCGGTCTGATCAATCATTTCGCGCACCACGCGTAGTTGCTGATCGATGCGACCTTTCATGACTTCTTCATTCACGCTCTGATCTTCCCGTCCAATCTGGTAGCGGTACATGTCGATATTAAAATAATACATAGTTTTAACGAGTGGCAATGGCACATGCACAAAAATACTGTCGACATAAAAAGTGTGTTCGGGCAATTTTAGCTTTGCTTTGTGTAGAATCTCAGTGCGGAAAATCACCGAATGCATCAAAAGATATCTACCAGGCCTAAACTTACCCACTTCGTCCCAACCAAACTCTTTTCTCTCTGGAAAAGCCGTGGTGTAATCGATAGTGGTGTGCTCATTTTTGGCAGCCCTTTCGTAGACATAATTCCCTATCACGAGGTCAGTTGGATTTTTGCGCTCCATTTGTCTGCGAAGATATTTCATAATCGGCTGCATAGCGTCTTCGTCCAGCCAATCGTCGCTATCAACAACTTTAAAATACAAACCTTTGGCTTCTTTGATGCCGGTATTAACCGCACCGCCGTGGCCTTTATTCTTCTGGTGGATCGCACGCACTGTTTTGGGGTATAGCTTCTGCCAAGTTTTGGCAATCGCCAGAGTTTCATCGATCGAGCCATCATCAATCACCAAAATTTCCACGTCGTGGTCGATGGAATCAAGCTTCACCAAATGCTCCAAACAACGGTCCATATATTCGACCGAGTTGTAGCACGGGATTGCAAATGTGATTACCTTTTTCATATCTGTAATTATAGCATAGATGGGGGGTCGAGAGTAAGATGGAGGGCGCTGGTGCGCGGAATCGTTTGTAATAATTTGGTTAATTGGGCGCGTGACTTGGCTTTGAGAACGAGTTGCCAAATGTAGCCTTGCGGCGTGTGTTCATGGAAGGCTGGCATCGGTCTAGACACGCTAATTTGCCATTTGTTCTCTGTTATTTGGTCTTGAAGTTCTTTGTGTAGATTACGAATTTGGCGCACGGCCGTGGCTTCGGTTTTGTAGGCGATGGCGATTTTGGCCAAGAAAACGAAGGGTGGCAAGTTTTGCTGGCAACGTTTTTGTAGTAGGTCATCGGCAAAATGCTCATAATCGGCTTTGATGGCATCTTGAACAATGGTGTTTTCGGGCTGATAAGTCTGGATAATAGCTTTGGTCTGAGCGATGTGGCCGCGGCCGATGCGCCCAATCACCTGGGTCAACAAATGAAACGCGTGTTCATCGGCCGCGAAGTCTGGCAAAGCCAATCCGGCATCAGCCTGCACAATACCCACGGTTGCGAGTTTGGGTAAATCGAGGCCTTTGGTCAAAGTTTGCGTACCCACCAAAATGTCAATTTTACCATCTTTCACCTCTGTATAAAGCCGATCCAAAGTTTCGGCTTTGGTATTGTCGGCATCAAAACGCGCGATTTTCGCTTTCGGAAACAGACGCTTTAATTCGGTCTCCAAAAGTTTGGTGCCAAAGCCTTTGTGAATGATTTGCGGGCACTTACATTCCGGACAAGACGACGGGACTTTTTCTTGGTGGCCGCAAGTATGACAACGTAAAGTGTAGTCATCGGCATGCAAAGTCAACGGCAAAAGACAATGCGGGCACATCGCCTGCCAACCACAATTTTCACAAATTGTCAGGGGTGCCGAGCCCCGACGATTGTGAAAAATCAAAGTCTGCTGGCCTTTATCTAAATTCTGTTCAATTTCTTTAAGTAGTTGGTCAGAAAAATAACGATTGTGCGAAAAATTATTTTTGTCCTTCAAATCGACTAATTTTACCTCTGGTGGGTGGGCGTCGGGCTTAGCCTTGTGCGGCAGAGAAATTAAAGCTTTTCTTTGCTGAGCCAAATAATAATCCGTTATAAGTGGCGTAGCTGTGCCGAGCACGCAGAGAAATTTCTCTGCCGCGGCCAGTGCGCTGGCCAATCGCACCGCTGAATACTTCGGTGCGTTCTCTTGGAAATAAGTATTTTCGTGCGCCTCGTCAATAATAATCAAACCCAAATTTTTCAGCGGTGCGAACAAGGCCGACCGCGCCCCCACCACCACCAACGGCTCATCTGCCTGCAAAATGCGCTCCCAAATCAAATGTCGTTCCGCTTCGGTCTGGCGTGAATGTAACACCACCACGCTTTGCCCAAAAGTTTTGGCAAACACTTGTACTAATTGCGAAGTTAACGCAATTTCTGGTACCAACAAAATCGTCGATTTGCCTTTTTTAAATACATCTTCGGCTAAATGCAAATAAATATGCGTTTTACCCGAGCCAGTCACACCGTGTAACAACTGTGTACCAGCACCAGCTTGCTGTAATTTCCGCAAAACTTTTTTCTGCTCGGCATTTAGTGGTACCTCTGTTTTTGAAGCTTTTTTGACGGCTGGTTGTGCCACCAGGCGGCGCTTCTTGGCCACGCCCACCGGCAACATCAAGTTCATCACTTGTGGCAAAGGCTCCAAATAATAATCCGCCAACCACTGCGCCGCCCCCACCAAATGCCTCGGCAACGGCTGTTTATACAAAACCCTCTCAATCGGCTTAGTCTTAAACTCCGGCTTAGTAACTTTGCGTAACACCACACCCGGCACCACGCTGCGCCCTAGTGGCACCAACACAATCTGCCCAATTTCCAACTTCTGCTCCGCGCTATAAGTCAAAACTCCCACACCCTGCCGAAAAATTCGCGTCGGAATTACCTCATAAAACATACCTTTTATTATAGCACGCTAGAATCGGCCGATATAATAGGCACCTTCCAGTTGTAATGCCAAACATACCTTGCGCAACAGCCCCACCCGCGTATCCACAGCACTAACTTGCCACCCCATAACATACTCAATCTGGTCCTGCAAATCCCATAAATGCGTATTGCCTAGCACCACAAAATCAATCGGCTCGGAAAGATATTCCCTCAATTCTTGGCGCAAACGCTGACGCGAAAAAGTCCCTTCATCAATCCACGCCAACCAATGATCACAGGGTGGTTCAACCACCTTCACCCTCTTTAGATTCTGCTTCCAACACCGATAAGCAACACTTCGTCGAGTTTGTTCACAAGCAAGCACCATGATTTTGTGCCCACGTAACTTCTGGCCATTCAAATGCGGCCACTCCATCTGAATAAACTTCTGACCAGGATAATGCCGACGCAAATATCCAATCGCGCAACTGGCCATAAAACTCGCCAGCACAATCACATCAACTTTACCAATCTGTTCTTGCAAGGCCAGCTCCACCATTCGGCAAATCTCATGCCGACTACTACACAAATACTGCTGTGCATGTCGCCAATCTATTACTCTTTTTACCTCTATTACGCCCACATTTTTATCCAGATATTCCGCCACCAAATCTCCGCCCCAGCCCGTATCGAATACTGCCACTTTGAGCATTTTTGTCTCCTTCTCATTTTCGTTCATTCTATAAGAATCTTTCGGTGCTAAAATCCTAAATTTTGAGTTATACAACACATACTTGCATAAAAATAAATTAATAGAGGTGTGATATAATAAACTTATGAAAATCGTCACTACGCCAGACCCGCGTCTGCGTAAAAAATCGGCCAAAGTTCGCAAAATGACTCCCGAAATTCGCGAGTTAATTGCTGCCATGCGCAAATCTTCCCTAGATTGGGAAAAAGATCACCCGCATGAACTGTCTGCTGCTATGGCCGCTCCACAACTTGGTGCCAATCACCGTATTATTATTGTCCGTGATGACCTTGAGAAAAAAGACAACAACCATTTCACTGCTTTGATCAACCCTGAAATCATCCGTACCGAAGGCAAAGTTAGCAAAGATTACGAAGGCTGTCTCTCTGTTCCCGCGATTTACGGCAAAGTTCCCCGCCCCAACAAGGTCAAGATCAAGGCTCTCACTGAAGATGGCCACGAGGTCCGTATCAAGGCCTCTGACTACCTTGCACGCGTCCTGATGCACGAAATTGACCATCTAGACGGCATTTTATTCATTGATCATATCAAGGATGACGAAGACGCTTTTTATAAATTAGATGAGAAAAATGGCGAATTAATCCCCCTAGACTACGAAAAAGACATCAAAAATAATTCCGAACTCTGGGGTGAATAATGGCCAAACCTCAAGTGATTTTCTTCGGTAACGGCCCTCTCGCTGAGGCTGCCCTCTCTGTTATTTCGGAAAATTGTGAGATTTTATTCCATGCTCATTCCGCCTCTGATCTAACAGAGGTGGTCAAAATCAAAAAACAACACCCCGAAGCTTATGGCATTTTGGCTTCTTTTGGGGTGATTATTAAGCCCAATTTACTAGAGATTTTTGAGCCTACTGGCATTCTCAACATCCATCCTTCCCTGTTACCGCAATATCGTGGGCCGGCACCGATCGAAACCGCTATCCTTGATGGTGCCTCTGATTTTAGCGTCTCAATCATGAAACTTGCCAAAGATATGGACGCTGGTGATATCTATCACCAGATTACCCTCTCTGATTTACCTCTAGATAAGGCCGAAATTTATCAAAAACTCGCCACCGCTGGAGCCAAGTGGCTCGCCGAAAATCTCACCCATCTGCCCACCCCTGTTTCACAAGATCATAGCAAGGCTACTTTCACCAAGAAGTTTGATAAATCTCTCTCTTATCTCACTCCCGAGAAAGATACCACCGACCAGACTCTACGCAAAATCGTCGCTTATCAGGGGTATCCTAAACCCAAATACAGCTTTTTTGGTACCGAGTGCGTGATTTTGCAAGCTCACCAACCCACCTCTGATGAAAAGGTCTTGCTCCCCTTAGAATGCAAAGACGGGATTCTCTCTATCGATAAATTACAACCCCTAGGACGCCGCCCGATGGACGCCCAAGGGTTTCTCAATGGTTACGCCAAAAATCATTAAAGACGGCGTTTTTTCATTTCGCGAGTAAAGAATTGTAAGCGATCGCCCACTTCCACGGCGATTTTTTTAGTAGTTTTCAGAGACAAGCCGCCAATTTCGCCAGCCACCAATTCTTTGGCATCAATCTTTTCCTTCTGAACGCTCTCGACTTCGGCTTCACCGAGTTGCATCTTCTTGCGCATCACGCGCACCAACATCCCAGGCTTAACGCTGCCGGTCAGGACTTCACCACCACAAATACTAGCAGTCTTTTCGGTGCGGAACACGCCCATCACCTTCATTCCACCGGTGTCGGTCTCGACTACCTCAGCATCAAGCAAATCTTCCATGGCAGTCTTGGCATCAGCTAACAACTCATAAATCACCTTGAAGTTGCGAATTTTAACACCATCACGCGCTGCCATTTTGGCAATATTGGTTGGTACAGCCACGTTAAAACCATAAATAATCGTGTCACCACCAGCAGCCATATAAACATCATTTTCGGTGATATCACCCACGCCGGTCGCTACGATATTGAGAGTAATTTCGCCTTGAGTATCGATCATTTTTAATGAATCAACCACGCTGGTCACCGAGCCCAACACGTCACCTTTGACAATCACATTAAAGACTTTAGTGTTATCGGCCACGTTCATCATACGCAAAAGATCAGTAGAAGTCACGTTGGAAGACGCGGTTTCATTGGCCGCATTCTGGGCATTAAGGAGCACCATTTTGCGCGCAGTTTTGTCGTCTTTGGCCTCCAAAAATCTATCACCAAAATTTGGTAATTCCTTAAAACCGGTCACTGTAACAGGGGTAGATGGCGTAGCCTTACCACGTGGTTTGCCACGAAAATCCAGCATCGTACGAATCTTGCCATAAGTCGTACCGGCCACGATAAAATCACCAACTTTTAGTTCCCCACCGGTCACGAGCAAGTTCACGACCGAACCGCGACCGACTTCCATATGTGATTCAATCACCAAACCTTCGGCGGGAATTTTTTCGTCGGCTTTGAGTTCTTCTAAATCGGCCGTCAATAAAATCATGTCTAACAACTTGTCTAGGTTCTGATTTTCGCGCGCCGAAATCGGCACCATTGTCACATCACCGCCCCATTCCTCAGGCTGCAAACCGTTCTCTGCCAAACTGGCCATCGTGCGTGGAATGTCCGCACCTTCACGGTCAATCTTATTAATCGCCACAATAATCTTAGCGTTGGCATCCTGCGCAAACTTAATTGCTTCCACAGTTTGCGGCTTGACGCCGTCATCAGCTGCTACCACAATCACCACAATGTCTGTAAGAAGAGCACCGTGCTGACGAATCGCTGCAAAGGCTTCGTGCCCAGGAGTATCCAGAAAAGTAATCAGACGTCCGTCGTGCTCCAATTGATAAGCCGAAATGTGCTGCGTAATACCACCAGCTTCAGCTTCTACGGTTTTCTTATGCAAAAGCGTGTCTAACAGGGTAGTTTTACCGTGATCAACATGCCCCATCACTGCCACTACCGGCGGACGCGTCACTGCATCTTTACTCAATTCCTTACGATGACCACCAAAAGCCACCGTGTTTTTCTTCTTTTCTAACTGAACATCTTTAATACCAAGTTCTTCGATCATAATCGCGGCGGTCTCAAAATCCAGTCGCTGATTGATAGTAGCCACAATGCCGTTTTTGAATAGTTCCCCGATGAGAGACGTCACAGAAAGACCCAGTGCCTGGGCCAATTCGTCTACGGTAATAGTACCGGCAATCTGAATTACCTTTTTCTGTTCCCCCATCTTGCGTCTCCTTTTTAATTATTCGGTGACAACTTGCGCAGAAGCAGTATCAGTCTGCGCTGGGATCGCAACCGAATTGGTCAAGGCGGCGGTCGCCATCAAGGTCAACACACTCCAAAGAGCCAAACAGACCAAATGCGCACCACGCAGTTTCTTTGTTACAACTTCATTTTCTCGCATTGTTATAAACTCCACACTTTTTTAATTCCTTAACCATTGTATGCTACATTGGCATAAACGTCAAGACTCGATAACCCTCAATTTTCCAATTGGTCTCGGGCATCTTGGATTTCTTTCAAAAATGGTGACTGATTCCATTCGTCACCGATGAGGACGGTTAACTCGCGCGCCCTAGTAATAGCCACATAGAATAGACGGCGCTCTTCGGCCAAAGGGTATTTCTCAGGGGTAGCAAGAAGAAGCTCTACAATAGGGTCATTCTCTCTGGTGGCCGGCATACCACTGGGATCGCCATCCATATTGATAACAATCACGATATCACGCGTGATGCCTTTGGCTTTGTGAATCGAACAAAAAGCAAGTTGAATCATTTCGCCATCTTCCAGCTGCCATTTTAAATCCGTCACTAACCCATTCTCTTGTTTTAAAAGCTGCACTTGTTTGAACATTTTATTTATTTTACCAGTTTGGTTACGACCTAGAATACGTCCCACATCCCGATTATGCCTTGCTATAATCTGCACCGATTTTCCCTGTAATTTGCCCTTTTTCTGCAGATAATTAAATAATTTGTTCAAATTTTCGTAGTCAATTGGGTCGGTCCAGCGCCCACGCTGTTTGTTCAGTATAATCTCGATTGGCGTCTTAGTTTTGAGGCTCCCTTTGACTTGCTTGCGCGATTGCGCTGGATTCTTTTGTACAAAATCACCACTAAGATTTATGGTCGGCTGACCAAAACGGTGTGTTAATTCTATCATGCTGCGATAGGTTTCCCTGCCAAAAACCCTTTCAAAATTCTCAATCAAACTGAGGTCGCTCCCAGCAAACCGATAAATCGCCTGCCAATCGTCGCCCACAGCGAAGAGCCTAGCCTCTGGGTTTTTATCAAGGAGTGCCTTTACCAACTGATAGCGATTTAGAGACAAATCCTGCACTTCGTCCACTAAAATATAATCATACGGAATCGCTCCCTCTGGTTGTTCGCGAACGATTTCAATCGCTTCATTAATCATGTCAGCGAAGTCAAACCGCTGATTTTCCGCCAAATACCTCTGGTAGCCAGCATTAACTGGCCAATAAATCTCTAAGAAACGCTCGGCTCGCTGTCTCTGTAATTTATCCTTCATTTGCTGGACCTTCTCTGTAAAATCCTCCACGCTCATCATATTATTCTTCTGTAATACCAAAATTTGGGCAAACATCTTCTTCAGCGCCCCTAGATCAGCAGTGCAGCGCTGATCGGTTTTGACAATTTCAGCGATTTTTTGACGGGACAAACGCTTGACTTCTACCCCTGTTTTGATGAGTTTTTTACGCAAATTTTCCTGCCAATTCCCTTCCTCCCACTCGTAGGCCGACATCTCTATTAATTCTGTCTGATGCTGACGATGTACCTTATGTCGCCACCCCTGTTGCTTAATTCTGCCACCCCTGATGTTTTCACCATTTCTATCTGTATCAAAATACTCCAAATACACCCTCTTCCCTGTCCTCAGTATAAAATCCGGTCGATAATTGGTCTCCAAAAACTCATATTGCCGGTGATAATCATACTCTATCCCATGGATTTTTAGCCAAATCGCTATCTGACGTTCCCTGTCAGATAAAAAACGCTCACCAAAATTCGTTTTACTGTAGTCAAACAGCAAAAAATCATCAAATTTCTGCCCAAATTCGGGCTGTTCTCGGGAGAGTCGCCCCAGTTCCCGTAGCAAAAATCGCTCCATCGCCCCCTCTTCAATCATTTTACGTTGGCCACTCCCGTCAAATTTACGCAAAATCTTGTTGCCCAGAGAGTGAAAAGTCCGAATTTCGACGTCTTTAATACTGCTGCGCTCCTTTAATTCATATTCCACCTTCTTGGTAAAAGAAATCAGTAGCACTCGCCTGGGGTCTAACCCTAGTCCCTCCACCAGATACTGTACTTTAGCCAGCAAACTGGCGGTTTTGCCGCTCCCAGCTGGTGCTAGCACTAGACACGCATCCTCGCAAGCTACCACCGCCTCTATCTGTTGCGGGTCCAGGGCAAAACCACCCATCTCGTATTTTTTGCGTTTTTCTTTTCTGATAAACTGTCGATTATATGCCATTCTCCCCCTTAAAAGCCCTCGGATTTTGCGCACATCCTTCGAAAACCAACTCGTAATCACCCCTGTTCGCACATTACCATAGGCTTTCTGTAAGCGACGCACCGCCATTAAAGGCACATACTGTTCCCCCGAAAATAGAGCCTCTAGCTCCTCTAAAAATTGTTGTGTAGATTTTTTCATGATTCCACGCTAGCACATTTATTCTTGAAACCAAAGCGTGAGTGTGATACAATTAAGCAAGATTCCCCGGTAGCTCAATGGTGGAGCAAGAAGCTGTTAACTTCGAGGTTGTTGGTTCGAGTCCAATCCGGGGAGCCATTTTTTATCTATTAATTTTAGTCAATATCCGCCACACAACGGACCGAAAACCCATCATAACGATTATTGTGCCCAGACGGCAGTACGGCGCCAGTCCCACCGAAGAAAAGACTGTAAGCGGCGCCTTGAGGAAATCCTGTAGACGACCAATAAATACCTTTATCAGCAGCATCCACTAACCTACCTAATCCAACAGTACCTCCGCGCGTCATATACAGAGGTTTATTGATCAGAATTTGAACAGTGGGATAAGGAAGAGTAGGATCTATAACATTATAAGCATCTATTAAAGCTTTAAATTCCCCTGTAGAATATCCTCTGGGGAGACGCCAACCCTTAGGGCAAATGGAATCTGGGGCTTCTTCGCGAGTTGTAACGCTACCACCCGAGCCAGCTGTGGCAGTATTCCACTGGTAGATATTGCCAGCATGATAATGTCGGTTCCCCGTCCTGTTGAAACCTTTCCCTTCACAATCCGCATAGGAGTAAACAGGCCTATCAGTATCACAAGACGTGCTCGTCACACCATCATAATAATAATCTCCGAGGTTCCAAGAACGTGTGTCCGTTGCAATAGCACTACTAGAAATAGTGGTCTCGGTATTTTTGGGGATATATGTAGAGCTCGTAGTCCAATCGGAGGAAACGTCGCTCAGCTCTGCGGTCACATTAGATTTCCCACCCGCGTCTACTACTATGTCAAAATCTAGGTTTTGGGTCATCCACACATTACCATCTTTGAGTTTGGCCAGATAGTAAAATTTACCATCACGTTCGTCACGTAGTTGGTATTGTCGCTCTTGCGTCATACTATCACGAACGGACTGATTAATATCTTGCATACAAACAGCCTCCGAAATATTAGTGGCGCTGGGATTACAATGCTCTGGGTTCTCTTGCCAAATAGTATAAATTTTTGTCTCAACATAATCAACGCTTAACTTATCTCCGGGATAATAAGTTGTCCCGCTACCATCTGGCTCGGTATTATATTCTTTAAAAACATAACCCGTCGCACTAGGAGCAGGCTTCAGCTCAAAAGTTGCATTGTGTAGTTGCTCTACGGTGTCGTCACCAGTAAGCGGATCAACATAAGTTAAATGGTAAATATCTGGTGTGACCTCCAGGTGCACAGAGTTAGCCACGCTTTGATAAGAGCCTGTTGCCATCGTGCTGTTGACTTTGGCGGCATACACAAGTGGTACAACCGTTCCGCTCGTTGTACCATCTGGTTTCCCTGCAATTCTAGTTGGATGCATCCGATCTGTAGACAATGCTACATAATTTTGTTGTGCATCTTTAACACCATATGAATTCATCGACATCTCTTCAACCGAAGCCGCTGGCCGTGTTGGTATTAAAGCGGTGTCTTCCAAACCTATATGACGCAAATTATTATCTGGCTCTGTGTAAACAAAAACGATATAACCATCGGTATAATCTTGTCCTAAAACGAGTTCTGTATCTTGGGTACCGGTGGCGCTGTCTTGGCCGTCGGGAAGGTCTAAGTTTATTGTCACCATATTATCATTCCCGACTTGAGTAGCTCCAACACTAGCTGGTATAGCGCAAGCTGCGACTAATAATAGTAGGCCAGCCCCTGTTATAAAAGAACCACGAGCGATCTTGCGCGTGCTCTGCTTATGACGATATTTTATCCGCAGCAGAAAAACTACTAGCCCGATTGCTAAAGCAATTACAGCGATAATTGTTAAACTACACCCAATAGTTTCAAAAAAGCCAGTACCTTGTGCCCCGATCACACCACCCGTATTAGGGGATATAACGTTATGATTAACTAGGTTAACCTGTAAGGTTTGGTCTATCAACTCGTGGGCCATATTTCTACCTTAACCAAAGAAAACTTTCAAAATCCAATCAATAAAGCCTTCGTTCAAAGGTTGCTTTTTACCATGATCCATTTGAACGTAAGGTTTGCGTTTGCTACGAATATCATTTGCCCAGCGCTGACGTACTTTTTGAGGGGAGCGATTCCAAATCTCGGCAAAATTACCCTCAAAATTGCGCTCCAACTGTGGATGTGGGTCTTCTCGTACAATATAGAAAAGGTCCTGATCTTCTAACCCATCTTCGTTCTTACCCATTTTTTCCCGATCTTCAGGTTTGACAAAAATATGAATCGGATCCTCATATTCTTTCAGGTCCACATCGGGCAAATCATCCTTTTTGTCCGCTGGCTTGTCTACATTCTCATAAATCTTCATAATTTCATCTTGGACTTTTTGCTTTTCTGCTTCGTCTTGTAATGTCTCAAGTTTTTCAAACAGAGGTGCGGCCTGTTGATGTGCCTGTTCTAAATTAGGTTCTTCAGCTTCTTCTTCTCCAGATTCAGGGACATCTTTCTCTGGTTCAGGCTCTGTGATGGACTTGTCAATAGGCTCAGTAGACGCCGACCCATCTAGACGTTCATTAAGTTTTTTGATTTCTTCCTCAAGTGCGGCCACGGTCTGCTTTAACTTTTTAAACTCTTTAGCCGAGACGACAATCTCGTCCGAAGGAGCCACTTCCTCTGGTGACAAACGCAGATCGTCTATCATTTGTTTTTTAAATTCCGAAACGGCTTCTTGAGCATTCCCTCCTAATTCTTCAAACTCTTTCTTCTTGGCATCACGATCCTGCTCAAGCAGACCAAGTTCTTCTTCTCCATATTTGGTGACATGCTCCCCCTCTGTCTCATTAGACAAGTGCGCATTTTCAAGTTTATCCCAACTCTCAAGGTATTCATTCTTGGCAGCTTCATAAGCTGCGTTTGTTTCTGGTATGTTGGGTTGTGGCGCTTGCTCCATAATGACCTTTCTGCATGTTGCTTATGCCTTATTCTGGTGTCATCTTACTACACTTATGCTAAAAAGTCAACCAAAAAATCTCTGGGGCATACCAGAGATTTTCTGAATCATGGTGATTATTGCGCCAAGGTCAGAGAAATCTTACGATTCTCTTTGTCGATATCGAGCACCTTGAAAGGTTTGCGTTCATTAAGAACGAAAATCTTCTCTGGGTCGATATCATCACCGGCACCAAGCTCGGACACATGGACCAAAGCTTCTACCGCTGGTGAAATCTGGACAAAGGCACCAAATGGGGTGATACGAGTCACGGTTCCCTGAACCTTGCCACCTTTCTTGAGTTGTTCCACCTCGGATAGCCATGGATCTTCGGTTAATTGCTTCATGGACAGAGACAAACGTTCCTTGTCAATGGCGATAATCTTTGCCTCGACAGTTTGACCAACTTTGACATAGTCGGATGGACTATTCACACGTTCCCAAGAAATCTCAGAAATGTGGATCAAACCTTCGATACCATCAACATTTACGAACACACCAAAGTCAACTACACCGGTTACGACGCCTTTGACCACGTCACCAATGTGAAGTTCAGCAAAACGTTCAGCCAAGTTGTTCTTAATCGCCTCTTTTTCAGAGAAAATCAACTTGTTTTCGCGCTTAATCGCATCAAGGATGCGCACTTGCATTGGTTGCCCCACCAGAGCATTCAAACGTTGCAAGATTTCGTCTTTATCAGATGAACCAACGCGCGGATAATGCTCAGCCGAGAGCTGCGAAACTGGCAAGAAACCACGAATACCTTCGTATTCTGCCAATAAACCACCGCGGTTAGCGTCGTAAGGAGTAATTTCAATCACGTCACCAGCGTCAACCACGACCTGGATTTCGTCCCAACCTTTTTCCTTGACTGCTTTGCGCAGCGACAATAGGACCATACCGTCCTTCATTTCAGGGTCAATCACCGAAGCAGAGACTTCAGCACCCTCTTTAAGATGACGCGCAAACGACATCTCGCGACGCGGAATCAGACCCACGCCCTGTGCGCCCAAATCAATCAAAACTTCGTGTTTTTTGATTGACAGGACCTTTCCGTTGACAATGTCCCCCTGTTCAACTTGTTTGAGAGAATCATCGGTCTTGGCCAATAATTCCTCCATGACATTTTTTTCTGGCTTAGCCATAAAATAATTTTCCTTCCTGTTGGTCCGTTCAAGAACCCACCTCTTCTGAGCGAGGCTCTTGAACGAACCAAACTACCCTGTATTATAGCAAAACTCCCCGTAAAAGTAAATATAGGATATAATAAGATTATGTCCAAAGAGTTGGAGCTACCACAGTCTGTCCCTGTTGAGGAGCAAAAATTGCTCCAAAAAATCATGGCTAAATACCCCGATTTTTCTTATCACACCGGCGCAAAATTCACTTTTCGCCCGCCCAAAACTATCATTCTCGGGCCTTTTGAATCCCATTATTCCCTGCTATTTTGCCATGAACTTGGTCACGCTCTCTCTGGTGAAGACCATTTTGATACCGACGTTGAGCGACTTAAGATTGAGCGCTTAGCTTGGGATAAAGCCCAAGAGCTATGTACTGAATTTCACATCCCCTATGACGAAGAGTTCGTCGAGGAGCAGCTTGATTCTTACCGTGATTGGCTTCATTCCAAATCTAAATGCCCCCAGTGTGGCCTCACTCGCTACCAAACAAAAAACGGTCAGTATCACTGTCCACATTGTGATCTGACCGTTTAATGCTTATCTGTTACGCAGCCTTTTTCGCAGGACCACGTTTGGAGATACGGCCACCTTTAGCACCGGCAATACGGGCCAAAGCTGGGTTAGCGGCGAAGCCACCGGTATGACCGTTGGTGCCACCTTTACGACCAATACGGGCATAGAATTCAGCACCATATTTGGCCTTGTTGGTTTGGGCGGCCTTAAGACCACCAGCTTTAGTACCAGCCATTTTAACTCCTTCTGCCCACCAAGTTCTTAATAAACGCCACCCTTTTCAGAGTGATATCTACATTATAGCATACTGCTTTTGTTTTGTCAATACGTTTTTGCTAAAAAATATGTTATAATATTTTTCTTAAAACCGAACAATATTTTTATGAACGTTGAGAAAAACTTTTAAAAAGCTATTGACAATATGCATTTCGTGATATACAATAGAGGTACTTTGAGCAATTCTCACTGCGAGGGTACTCAAAGTTAATGACCTAAACTTATAAAAAGCCGCCGCAAAATAGGGCGGCTTTTTGTTGACATAAAAAAATGGTGGAGTGACAGGGATTCAAACCCTGGACCTCCGCCTTGCAAAGGCGGCGCTCTAATCAACTGAGCTATCACCCCAGATGGTGGGGATATGTGGACTTGAACCACAGACCTCTAAATTATCAGTTTAGCGCTCTAACCAGCTGAGCTATATCCCCGACATCACTTATCTTACTCTATTCCGTCCAAAAAATCAAGACGCAGTGTATAATAAAACCATGATCCTACTGAGTTTTGATATTGAGGAGTTTGACTTACCTAAAGAGCATAATGCTAAAATTTCTTTAGCCGACGGGGTAAAATTTTCTGATGTTGGCGCCAATCGCATCTTAGATATCCTGAAAAAAACAGGGGTTAAAGCCACATTTTTTTGTACTGGTAATTTTGCTCAACTAGCCCCAAAAACTATCAAGCGCATGGTCAAAGAAGGCCACGAAGTTGCCTGTCACGGGGTAGATCACTGGCAATCTCACGCTTCCGACCTTGTCAAATCCAAGCAAATTGTCGAAAAAATCTCTGGCCGCAAAGCCTATGGTTACCGCCAGCCCCGTATGTTCCCGATTGATAAAGCTAAGCTTACCAAAACCGGCTACCTCTATGATTCCAGCTTAAACCCAGCCTTTATTCCTGGCCGCTACGCCCATTTTTCTGACCCCCGTACTCCCTTTATGGACCACGGGGTTTTACAAATACCGGCCTCTGTGACACCAAAACTGCGCATTCCCCTGTTCTGGCTGTCGCTCCATCATTTTCCAGAGAAACTATACTACCGGTTTGCTAAAAAAGTTATCAAGCGCGACCATCTCTTTGTAACCTATTTCCACCCCTGGGAATTCCGTAATCTTAAAAAATACCCCGAATACCATGTCCCCTGGCTAATTAGCCATAACAGTGGTACAAAAATGGCTCAACGCCTAACTAACTTAATCAAAATGTTTCAAAAACAGGGTTACAAATTCGGTACTTACTCAGAGTACGCCAAACAACACCTGTCTGGCCCACTCGTACATCGCAATACCAGCCGCCACACCCACGTTAACCGAACGCGTCGATCCTAAGCTCTCAATCTCACGAATTTCGTCTACCTCTGTTAAAATTTCTTTGGATAGGCCATCACTTTCGCCGCCAAACATTAAGGTCGTCTCTGGTACAAATTCCTTCTTTGATAGAGGTTTCACCCCTGGAACATTATTTTCAATCGCCACCACTTGGCGACCCCTGGCTCTCTGATCGGCCATAAATTCTGCCACAGTTGGCCAATATTTGGTCGTCAAATACTTATCTGTACACATCGCACCGCGACGATTATACTTGCGCTTCCCTATAATATGCACAGTTTGGACGTTAAAATTATTTGCTGATCGCACAATCGTCCCCGCGTTAAAATCATGGCTGACATTTTCAATTGCCACCTCTAATGCACTACGCTTTTTATCGAGAGCGTTAATCACAGCCTCGTTGCTTAGTCCCTTATATTCATCAACTAAGTTACGGGTGTCTTTCACCACTCATCCTTATTAAAACAAAATGTTTTTACTTCTGAACCAATTCCGGCCTTTTGAGCTTCTTCTCCTACCATACTGCGAAATACTAACATCGCTGGTGATGGTAAAAATGGGCTAGTCACCATCTGTCGCTCGTGTTCTTTCCCGTCACGATCAAAACCATATGCTTGCTTCCACCTCTGATAAGCCCGATCGAAAACCTGACCGCGCAAAGTCCCATAGCTGAATTTTCCAGTTGCTTTGGGCTCTTCACCAAAATAAACACCTTTGGGTGCCCCTTTCATCTCGCCCCATAATGGGTTCTTTCCCATCTCTTCAAATAGCTCTGGATGTTCGTCTTGAATTTCTTGTAGCATTTTCAAATCTGAGTCAATACTCTGATAATTAGTAAAAAGTACCAACTTATCATTTCTTCCACCTTTAGTAGCAAATTTAATATAACACCGCTTATCTTGTTCGTCGTATTTTTGCATAATTTGGTCAACAAGAGGTACTAAATTTTTAAGGGATGGCGACATATAGAGACGAGCCTCCACCTTGTCGACTGCAACTTTTTCCGTGTTTGTATAATTACGACAATGCACAAACAAGTCACCCTGACACTTAACCGGACACCACTGTAACGCATTATATTTTAAGTTACGGTCAATATCTGTAACGTCACCATCGCGCCAAACCGCCTGTGAACGCAAAGTTTTCAAATTTTCAAAAAAGTTTGTAGCACGCTGTTGGTGCTTCTCAGAAAGATTATCATAATGTTGGGTCATCCAATTTTCAGTTTTAGTCAAACTCTTCTCTAAAAAACCTTTAGTCAGTTCTTTCCATCCGGGCGTTTCCTGATTACGTTCTTTTTCATCAACGCCAAAGTCATTAAAAACCTCATAGGCACTCTTCTGATGACCTTCTTCATCAGGAGCCAAAGCATATAAAATCTCTTGGGTATGCTCTTGTGTATCTATTACAGAGCAGGTTGTACGTTGTTTAATGCGTTCGCGTGCCATCATACGTGGCATTTCGGCCCACCTATTTGCTATGGTATCAGCATCCATCTCTTCAGGGCTAATTTCTTTTGGTGCTTGTTCCATATCTTTATCATACCACAAAAAACCGCCCTAACGGGCAGTCTTCTGTTAACAGCTTAATTGTGCAATTCTGTTTCATCCAAGTTCGTGTAAAGCTTAAAAGTCGCATCTGTAAACAGAAAGGTTGTATCTTAAGCTTAAGAGATACAACTACGACCGACCTAGCTACACGCGAGGCTCACGCCTTTCGTGCGCATCTAACTCCCTAGAAAGGAGGTAATCCATCCGCACGTTCTCGTACGGATGCCTTGTTACGACTTAACCCCAATCATCTCCCCCACCTTAGGCGGCCGAAACCGACTTCGGGTGTTGGTGACTCTCATGGTTTGACGGGCGGTGTGTACAAGACCCGGGAACGTATTCACCGCAACATGCTGATCTGCGATTACTAGCGATTCCGACTTCAAGGAGGCGAGTTTCAGCCTCCTATCCGAACTGGGACCGGCTTTGGTGCGATTTGCTTCACGTCACCGCTTCGCTGCGCATTGTACCGGCCATTGTAGCGCGATTCTAGCCCAAGGCGTAAGGGAAATACTGACCTGACATCATCCCCTCCTTCCTCCCCGTTACCGGGGCAGTCCTACCAGAAAAATACAACTGGTTGCAAGGGTTGCGCTCGTTG
>JAZUHW010000002.1:0-97380 GCA_045641865.1 Candidatus Nanosyncoccus sp.
ATCACGGCTTGGTCGGAGGTGATAAAGTCGAGAGCGTCCTCGGAATTAGAAAGAATAGCCTGGGCATTAGTGCCAGAAGCATTTTTTTCTAATTCTTGAAAAGCAAATTTATCACATTCAACTAAAGTCGGCTGTTTGTCACGGGCGACGGAGAGGCCAATAGTGCCGACACCAGCGTAGAGGTCAAGAACCTTGTCGGTGGTGATGTGTTTTTGGATTTCTTGGAGTGCCATTTCGTAGACGGGGAGATTAATCTGAAAGAAGCCATTGGGCGAATATGAATATTCGTGACCAAGTAAGGTATCAGTGAGGTTATCAAAAACAGGGTGAGGTTTGCCGTTCTCGTATAAACCGCCGCTGGCTTTTCCCTGTTGATCACAACGCAATAGTAATGATTGGTATTTACGGGCTTCTTCATGGCGAGCGTTTAAATCAGCTATAATTTCTTGGGCCTTGGTAAAAATTTCCGGACGTTCTAGGCTAGACTCAGTAATCGGGATTTTGCGATGCGAACCGCGTTGATGAAATGCCAACTTAATGTCCTGCGTATCATTATCCCAATAGAGCGAATATTCCATTTTGTTGCGATAGTTGAAATCTTGGTTGTTAGTGATGGTGAGGCAACATTTTATGGGTAAATTTGCCTGCCTAAATTGCTCTCGCAACAATTCGACTTTTTGTGCTAATTCATATTCGTAGTCCATAATCTGCCATGGCGAAGTCAATAAATAACAGGCATCACGGGGCTCGACGCGATGGGGTGATTTAACAGAGATATCTTCAACTACCGCATTGACATAGTTCTTCTTTTGTGATATAATAGAATAAGTAGCTATTTCTTCCCCTGGTAAGGCATTCCAGAGGAATATTTTTTTGCCATCGGGCAAGGTTGCTAAAGCTTGCCCACCAGGTATTAGTTTTTCGACGATCAAACTATTCATAGCGCAAAGCTTCGATTGGGTCTTTGCGAGCGGCTTTAATGGCCGGAATGGTACCAGCCAAGAAAGCGATTATCATGATTACTACAATAATCGTAATAATATTTGGCAAGGTGAATTCGACCATATTAAAGGTCGGGAAAGAGGTTAAAAGCCCGCCAGGCATATGTAGAATATTATTGAGCAGTTTGCCGGCGCCCATCGAAACTAATACGCCGACTAATGAACCCCAGAATCCGAGAGAAATAGCTTCTAGCGAGAAGGTTAAGAATACTTTGCCAGAAGACATACCGAGCGCTTTGTCGAGGCCGATTTCGCGGGTGCGTTCTTGGACCGACATTAATAGGGTGTTGATAATACCAATTGCCGCAGCGGCCAGTGCAATGTAACCAAAAATAGTAAATACTACCAAAATCACATCAAAGAAGCTTTTGACAGCGTTAGCAGTGTCTCGAATAGTCAGGGCGGAAAAGCCCATCTCGTCTAATTTATCTTGAATAGCGGAGATTTTATCTGGTTCAGCATCCGCCGTCACTAAAATATAGTTATCACGAGTACTCTCAGACATACCAACTTGATATTCATCGACTAATTTTTGGTTAAGGCCTTCGCTGAGCCAAGCATTCCCTGTTGAAATTACCCCAGGAGCTTGGACGCCAACCACGGTCGCATCAACTTTTGTGATACAATCAGCAGTTTTGCTAACGGCATAGCATTTAACTGGTTGCCTAGTGGCAAGCGTGACGGTTTTACCAACTGCATCTTGATCGGATGTAAACCCTAATGCCGTGGCATAATTTGGTGGTAAAACAATTTCATATTTTTCGTCTTGGGCTTTGATACTCTCGCCGGCCACCATATCAACATTAATAGAATTACTGTTGAGCGGACGACCATTCAAGCGGAATTTTTTGTCGGTTTTGTTACTAGTGATATATTCAATTTCGCTCACCACAGATGGTGTGACGCTCTTGATCCCGTCAACTTGGGAAATTTTTTCAACGTCGGAAGGCGTGATGTAAGTAATCAAATCACCACCATTTGCCTCGTTATATTCTGGCACATCATCACTGGCCAGCGACAAATCATTAGCTAGTGCTTTGGCGGTAATATTGAGGATACCTTCCCCGCCATAGCTATTAGTTTGCTGATCAATAAAACTATTAACGCCAGCATTGATAGCGGTAGTTAAAACAATCGTGAAGCTACCAACGAAAATTGCGAGAATTGTTAAGAAAGAGCGGGCCTTGTTGCGTAGTAGGTTTTGGTTGGCAGTTTTAATTACATCTAAAATTTTCATTTTTTACCTCCCTTGTTTTTGGCGTCTGAAACAATTTTGCCGTCCTTGATCCGGACGATACGGCCGCATTTTTTAGCCAAGTCTTCATCGTGAGTGACGACAATCAGCGTCACGCCGTCTTTTTTGTTGAGATTGAAAAGTAATTCGGTAATTTTATCGCCGGTGGTAGAATCAAGGTTGCCAGTTGGTTCATCAGCGAAGATAATTTCTGGTTTATTGACAATAGCACGGGCAATACAAACACGCTGTTTCTGGCCACCGGATAAATCGTTGGCTTTGGCATCAACTTTTTTCTCGAGCTCCACGGTTTTAAGCGCAGCTTCGGCGCGTTTGCGACGTTCGGCGTAGCCAACTTTAGCGATTTTGAGTGGCAACAATACGTTATTAAATACAGTATCATTGGCGTTCATGAAAAATTGTTGGAAAACAAAACCAAATTTGCGGTTGCGTAGAGCGTTGATTTTACCAGCGCTTAACTTAGCAGCGTCTTGCCCGCCGACAATAATTTTGCCTTCCGTTGGACGGTCCAAAAGCGCTAGCAAATGCATCAAGGTCGATTTACCAGAGCCAGATTTGCCGATAATTGCGACGGTCTCACCTTCGTTAATCTTAAGGTTAATATTATCCAAAGCTTTGACGGCGGTATCGCCCTTGCCAAAGATTTTGGTCACATTTTGCACGTCGATAATTGTTTTCATAAAATTAATTATAACATGGCTCTTGACACAAATCGTGATGCTTATGCTATAATGAAAACCAGAAAGGATTAAAATATGGGAAAATCAATTATTAAATATATAACGCTATTTTCGTCCGTTATCGCTCTCATTTTGGGTGTGATTGTGATGACGAATCTATTTGCGTCAACAATTATTATCAACTGGTTGCTCGTCATTGCCCTTGGCATTGTCGGCCTCTCTCGCATCTGCGCCTTTGCCAGTTCTAAGGATCGCAGCGCTTGGGACTTGGTATCAGGTATTTTGTTCCTGATGGTTTGTCTTTTGCTTTTGTCGAAAGACCCAGCAACCGTAGGTACTACCATGGGCATCGTGTTGGCCGTCGTGGCTATTCTCGATGGTATTGGTAGCTTTATCACCGCATACATCGTGCGCAAAGCCAGCAAAAAGGCTTCTATCGCCGGCTACATTCTTTGTGGTATTTTGCTGATTTTGCTCGGCATCGCTTTGTTCTGTATGCCATTGTTCGGTGAGATCCTCTATATCTACATCATCGGTATCTTTATGGTGGTGTTGGGTATTTGTGGCCTCATCAGCGGTCTATTCATGAAAACCAAATAATAACTTATAAAAAATCCCCATCTGCGAAGGTGGGGATTTTTTGTGGAGTAAAAAAAGCCCCGCGATGCGGGGCTATGATTTAAATAGTAGCGGAAATACTGAAGAGTTTGACTTCCCTCGGCCGCAGCTTTAGGAAAACGCTTGAGAAAGCGGTAAAAGAGCTTGGCGTCCCTGTGTTTGCTGTTACACAGTCCCCCCACTCTTTCGGAAAAAAGCCTCCTGGGAAGACCCTTCCTTTTGCCGTGCGCCTTGCACATACGATCAAGAGCTTACTCCGAACCCTCCGGTCGCCTCCAGGTGGGCGGCCATATAGATCCGGTGTAAGGTTGAACGTATTTTCTCGATCATCAAGGAGCGACCCTTGATGAACACGTTAATCTTCTACTGATCGGCGTCCAGGAGCAACCCGGAACCAACGTTCAAAGATTGCTACCTCTTACAGCACCAGTATTCCCAGTACATTTACCATTATACTACACTTTTTACCTTTTGTCAATAGTTTTTTACACTTTTTGCTCCTGTCAGCGTAAAAAAGTCCACTTTTTGTTATAAAAAATAAACATAAACATGTTATAATATGTGTTTTGAGCAAGAAAAAAGCCCCTGTGGGGGCTTGGTGGATTAATGTGCTATTGTGGATTCGTTTGCTCATCTCATTCGAAATATGCTTGTCATTCTTCTGCGGTGAAATCAATACCCAAATCTTTAAAGAGTTTCCATTCTACAAAAATGGGCTCTCATAGCTTCCGCACCTTAAGTGCATTCACTATAGCTTGGGCATCTATCCATTCCGACTTTATGCACTGCAGCAGGTTATCAGATCAATAATCCTCACCTGGACGAGGCGTCCCAAATGTGACTTCAACAATATCATTAACTGTCACGAGACCTTCATCTAAATAATGCAGTATGTCGTGTGGAATCTCTGACTCGAAAATAGCCTTTTTTAATCCTTTTTTGATTGTTTTCTCCATTTTGTTCTCCTTTGTTTGGGGGCAGCCTCTCACGCTGCCCTAGACCGACACTTTTTTAACCACAGCTTTCTGTGATTCGTTTTAGTAACCAATCCTTGATAACCACAACGAATCACAGAATCATCTGCGTTATTAAAACAGAGAAAACGCTGTCAATGTACTAAGGTCTCCCAACCTTCAGCTTATTCATTATAGCATACTTTGGCATATTTGTCAATAAAAAAATACCAGGCAAAGCCTGCTATTCTTTCATCTTGGCTGGGCTGGCAGGATTCGAACCTGCGAATGACGGGACCAAAACCCGCTGCCTTACCACTTGGCTACAGCCCAAGGTCTAAACTTATTTTAACATAAAACCATAGAAATAGGGGTTATTTTTTGTCTTCGATGAACGAAGTGCCTTCAAAAACAGAGTGAATCCGCTCGTCGGTGTAGGTGTTGTCAATCCACTGTTCAAAGCCGTTGTGGGCCTCGATGCCTTCGTGACGAGCAGTCTGGCGGTTTAAAGCGACCATCGTGATGATCACATCAAATACTAATAAGACGAGTAAAATTGAAATGACAACGTGGGCGCCTTTTTTGGGCAACTTATCATATAATTTACAGATTAATGGTAGTGCAACTTTAGCGAAAAAGAGTGCAACTAGCCCCCATAAAACCAAATAAGTCCATTTGGTGCGGCCACCAATACTATCCCAATCGTGTGAATAGTCCCAAGAACGCGTGCCAAAGCAGAGCTCTTGCCAAATTGAGGCCAAGAATTCATATAGACCGCCGGCCAGTGCACCGATTACAAAACATTGCCAGCCTTTAAATTTTTTGAAGCCAAAAATTGCGAGAGCGAGTAAAATACCCACACCATACAGAGGTGCAAATGGGCCATACATTAGGCCGCTACGTGAGGCCCAGACAAATTGGCCTTGTGTAAAAAGACATTCAAAGCCATAAAATAACATTTCGCCGAGCGTACCAACTAAACACGCCAAAATAAAACAAATCACAGCAAGATCAATAATTTCCCTAACTGGTCGCCCTTTTAGCATAAACAATATTATACTTTATTTTGCTGATTTTTGGTAGTTTTTAATGGCTTTTTCTAAAGCTTCGTGGCCGAGCACGGAACAATGAAATTTATGTTTGGGCAATCCGCCGAGATATTCAGCGATTTCGTCCGCGGTAATTTTGAGAGCATTATCTAGAGTTTTGCCTTTGGCGAGTTCGGAAAGTGCTGACGTGCTAGCGATGGCGCTAGCACAACCATAAGTTTTCCATTTTAGATCCTTAATATAAGCTTGCCCCTTAGAATTTTTAACGATTTGGAGATACATGGTCATTTGGTCGCCACAAATTGGGTTACCGACGGTCCCTTTAGCGTTGTGTTTGAACTTTGTTTCGTCGCCCATTAAGAAATTACGCGGATTCAAAAAATGCTCTTTGACGATATCTGAATAAACCCATGGTTGTTGTTTTGTCATACCGTGCTAATCCCCTGTAATTTTTTAATTATACCAGGTAAAACGGACATGACTTTATCAATATCTTTTTTGGTAGTGTCGAGGCCAAGCGAAAAACGAATTGATGAATGGGCGATTTCGGCATCGCCGTGCAAAGCCATCAAAACGGGTGAAGGTTTGCCGTCGGCGGAGGCGCAAGCGGAGCCAGTAGAAACGACAACCCCCGCGTTATCCAACATTAATTGAATTGATTCGCCCTCAGCGCCTTTGAAAGAGACGTTAAGGATATTAGGAAGCAAAACATGCCCATTTTGTTTATTTACCTTGCTCCCCTGTATTTCTGTCAATATTCTCTTTTCGAGCAAATCGCGTAGAGGGCGGATTTTCTTTTCGTATATGGTGGGAGTATCATTTTTGATGACATCTTCGGCGGCGGTGGCGAGGCCGATGATACTGATGGTATTGTGGGTGCCGGCACGACGGCCATTCTCTTGATGACCTCCAAGCAGTAATGGCTCAAAGGGTGCGCCGTCTTTGACATACAAAACACCAACACCTGTTGGACCACCAAATTTGTGTGCCGAAAAAGTTAGATAATCAACACCTAATTTTTTGACATCAATCGGTATTTTGCTAATGGCTTGCGTTGCATCAGTGTGGAAATATGCATTATTATCATGTGCCTGCTTTGCTAGCTCTGCCACAGGAAAAATCGTGCCGATTTCCTGGTTAGCCAGTTGAGTAGAAAAAAGTTTGGCGTCTTTTTCGGTAACTTGTTTAGCATATTTCTGGGCAGGTTTGATTACTGAGGGGTGTTCGAAGGGTGAAACAGAAATGTTCTTGCCGGCAAAGGTGTGCATCACGGCATTATTCCCCTCCGTGGCGCCACTAGTAAAGATAATTTCGCCAGGTTTTGCATTAATTAACTTTGCAACGGTTGTGCGGGCATTTTCAACGTATTTATGGGCCAAATGGCCAGGTGTATGGATTGCTGCAGCATTACCGAATAATTCTTTCATTGCATCGGCCATCGCCTTTTTGACTTCTGGCAAAAGTGGGCTCGTCGCAGCATGATCCAAATACAACATATTTTAATTATACACTAGGTCTCAGCGAACTGAGAATTGTAAAGGTCGGCGTAGAAGCCATTTTGAGACATCAGTTCATCGTGATTGCCACGTTCAATAATATTACCGTCACGCACAACAAGAATCATATCAGCATTTTTGATAGTTGAGAGACGATGAGCAATAATGAACGATGTGCGACCTTTAGTAAGTTTATCTACAGATTTTTGAATTAACTCTTCGGTGCGAGTATCGACCGACGAAGTGGCCTCGTCGAGGATTAACATTGGTGATTGATCAACCATTGCTCGCGCAATTGTTAGTAATTGTTTTTGACCAGCCGATAGCGCATCACTATCTTTTAAAATCGTATTATAACCTTTTGGCAAGGTGCGAATAAAATGATCTAACCCGACCACACGACAAATTTTTTGAATCTGTTCATCGGTAACGGATTTGCGATTATAGCGGATATTCTCTTTGATGCTACCTTCAAACAGCCAAGTATCCTGCAAAACCATAGTAAAGCAATCATGAATATTAGAACGGGTTAAGTCATGGATTGAAGCGCCATCAATTTTGATATCGCCACCATCGATGTCGTAGAATTTCATCAATAAATTCACTAAAGTGGTTTTGCCAGCGCCAGTTGGGCCGACAATAGCGATTTTTTGTCCAGATTTAACTTCGGCGCTGAATTTTTTAATCATTGGCACCTCTGGGTTGTAGCCGAAAGTCACATTGTCAAAGACTACATTGCCTTTGACTTTGGCGGGGTCAAGTTTAGCAGTGAGATTTTCTTCGCTTGGCATTTCTGGTTCATCCAAGAACTCAAACACACGCTCGGTTGCGGCCATGGTTGATTGTAGAGCAGTTAAAACGCTGGCGAATTGACTGAGTGGCTGAGTAAAGAAACGCACATACAACATAAAGGCTACAATCACACCGAATGAAATTACGTTATTTACGGCCAACATCGCGCCACAAACACAGACCGCCACATAGCCAAGGTTACTAGTGAAGTTCATAATTGGCATCATCAAGCCAGAATAGAAGAAACTCTTGCGGCTACTGACGAAGAGGTCTTTATTGATGTGGTCAAATTCGCGCTCAACTTCAGGTTCAGCGTTATAAGCTCTAACCACATTGTGACCCGAAAATACCTCTTCAACATGGCCGTTCATGGTACCGAGTTGTCTCTGATATTGAATGAAATATTGTTGACTGCGAGACAAGATAAAAGCGGTTAGGCCGATACCAATCAGTGATGCGACAATTGCGATAATTGCCAAAATCCAATTTGTCATAAACATCATTACTAGCGAACCAATAAGAAGAGTGAGTGAGTTGACTAATGTGCCGATGCTTTCGTTCAAACTTTCGTTGATGGTATCGACATCATTAGTGACGCGTGATAAAACATCACCGATGGTGGTGCCATCGAAATATTTCAGGGGTAGACGATTGATCTTTTGCGAAATTTGACGGCGCAGGCGTTGTGAAAAACGGTTAATCACCGTAATCATCATAAAGTTTTCGGTGTAGCCGAAAATTGCGCTAATCGAGTAAATTACAACTAAGAAAATGCCGATGCCAGTAACGGCTTCCATGTCGATAGCAATATTGACCTCAGTGCCGGCGGCTTGGCTGGCCATCGCGCTTTGTTGGACGCTGGTGGTGATGAGATCGGCAATCTCACGTAGTTTATCTGGACCGATAATAGACAAAATACTAGCAATCATTGACAAAATCATTGCAATGATAATTGGAATTAAGTATGGGCGTAGTTTTTTAATCAAGGCCAACAAAGTACCCTTAACGTTTTTGATTTTATATTTAGGTCTACGACTAGTGCGGGGTTGGCTTAAACTCATGCTGTTTGCTCCAATTCTGTTTCTGAAAGTTGCGACAGGGCGATTTCACGATAAATCGGACAATTTTTCAATAAATCAGCGTGTTTACCATGGCCAACACACTTGCCTTGATCGAGCACAATAATTTGGTCGGCTTCTTTAATGGTACCAATGCGCTGCGCCACGATAAATTTAGTGGCATCTTTGGTATGTTCATTCAAATCATGGCGTAATTCACGGTCGGTTTTATAATCAAGTGCCGAAAAAGCATCATCAAAGATATAAATTTCAGGATCGCGAGCGATAGCGCGAGCAATCGAGAGACGTTGTTTTTGTCCGCCAGAGAAATTAGTGCCACCTTGGGCAACGGGTGCGCCAAGACCTTTTTTGAGATCTTTAATAAACTCATCAGCTTGGGCTATCTTAGTGGCTTTCTTGATCTGTTTATCAGTTGGTTTTCGGCCATCTTTGTAGCCAAAGGCGAGGTTTTTCTTGATTGTTCCCTTAAACATAAAGGCTTTTTGTGAAATATAACCGATTTTGTCTTGTAAATGGGCTAAATCCAAATCTTTGACATCAACGCCATCAATTAGCACTTGACCATCAGTAGCATCGTAAAAACGCGGAATTAGGTTAATTAAGGTAGATTTACCAGAACCGGTAGAACCAATAAAGGCCACTGTTTCGCCGGGTTTAGTCACAAAACTGATATTTTTAAAGACATATCCTTCAGCATCAGGATATTTAAAGGAGACATTCTTAAATTCAACCACACCGTGTTTTTTAGTATCAGATTTGAGCGTCCCATTTTTAATGCTGAGCGGCGTGTCAAGCACGGCTTTGAGACGCTGGAATGAGACGTTGGCACGGGGGTATAGAATGAACACCGCCACGAGTAGCAAGAAGGCCATAATCACCTGAATCGCGTAACTCGAGAACACCACCATATTACTGAAAATGTCGATTTTGTCCGCTAAATGGGCGCTATTAATGTAAATAGCGCCAATCCAATAAATTGCCAGCGACAAACCGGACATCACTGACATAATAACTGGGAACAAAATCGCCAAAGCCCGTTCTACAAATAATTGCGTGTTAGTTAATTCGCTGTTGGCCTCGGCAAATTTATCATTTTGAAATTCTTCGGCGTTGTAGGCTCGTACTACGCGCACGCCACTAATGCTTTCCCTAGTGATGCGGTTGAGATTGTCGACTAACGATTGAATGCGTTTGAATCGCGGCAACGCTATTACTACCAACGCCATCATCACAATCATAATAATGGCCACACCGACCGCTGTTAGCGTAGTAAATTCAATACCTTTGTTGATAATTTTACTAATCGCAATGACAGCCATAATTGGTGCCCGAATCAGCATTTGCACGCTCAACACCACGAACATATGAATTTGACGGATATCATTGGTACTACGGGTGATCAAACTACTGATGGAAAATTGATTAATCTCGTTCAGGCTAAAGGCTTGAACTTGTTGGAAAAACTTCGCCCGAATATTATAAGAAAAAATTGACCCCATATAGGCCGCACAATAACCAGTAATAACTGCGGCGACTAAACTACCGAGCGCACATAAAAGCATTAGTCCACCAGGAGCTAAAATTGGCGTAATGTCGCCTTGTTCAGTCTGAATAGTCTTAGTGATTTCAGACATAAAATCAGGGATGCGCAAATCTAGCCACACCTGAACCACCAGCATCAAAACGCTGATAATTAGGCAAAGCCAGGCTTTTTTGTTGAAAAATTTAAAAACGCGCCACATCCTAAATATTCTACTTTAGAACTGTTTAATCGTCAAATGTTAATGAGACGACATTAATTATCTGCTGGATAATTTACCACGTGCGAGTGTTAAAACGCTATCAGCATGTTTGGCCACTTTTTGTGAATGAGTGACGATAATGACGATTTTTCCTTCTTTATGGGCTAGATCTTGGAAAATTTTAATAATTTTACCCTCGGTTTTTTCGTCAAGATTGCCAGTTGGCTCATCAGCGACGATGATTGGCGATTTGGTTGCTAACGCCCTCGCAATTGCAACGCGTTGTTGTTCCCCACCCGATAATTTGTTTACTAAGCGTTTACTTTCTGTTTCGGTTAGCCCGACCTGTTTGAGATATTTTTGAGGATTATCATTTTTGCGTCCAGCAAAATCAATCGCAACCTGGACATTTTCACGCGCAGTCATATATTTAATCAAATTATAAGACTGAAAGACAATACTGACATATTTGAGCCGAAAAGCACTCAAACTTATTTCGCGTACCGATTCTTTACCATAAGTAATATCACCTCCTTGGGTTTTGTCAAGTGCTGAAATTAAGGATAACAGAGTAGTTTTGCCAGAACCTGATTCGCCTTTGATGGCATAAAGTTTCCCAGGCGCAAACTTTGCGTTGATTTTTTTGAGCACTCCGGTCGGCTGAGCCTGGTCGGTGTAGGTGTAAGATAGGTCTTTGACAATTAATTGTTTGGTATTTTTTGACTGAGTCATTTTATTCCTTTCCTTGTAAGATTTGCTTAGGTTGATAACGTAAGATGTTGATGGACGGGATCAAAAGTGCCAATAGAATAACACCGTAACCAGACGCAAATAATAGTAAGAAATCAATTGGTTTGGCGTTGATATCAATATCAGTCTGGGCTTGCTCAGGGCGACTTGGCGCATCATTACCTTCTGGCATTTCATCATCGTTTGGTGCTTCGGCTGGTGCTTGACCACCTTCTCCGGTGGTAGGACGACCGAAATTGTGTTCAGACTCAACTTGGGCGGACGCAATTTGCGATTCCAAAATACCTTGCCCCATCACTTTGGCGAGGGCAGTGGCGGTACAGGTGCTAAGGGCGAAAGCAAGCGTACCGACCATAGCCAACTCCACAAAGATCTGGCCGATAATATTAGATTTTTTAGCGCCGAGTGAGAGCAGGACGCCCATCTCATAACGGCGATCTTTGACGTTGATAGTGACAATCAGCGTAATAATTGCGGCCGAAGCAACGATTACGATAATCAGTAAAGTTGTCGCAAAACTACCCACCGATTCAATTGGTCCGACCATTTGCTCATAAAGTGTAGTATCTTCTTTGGGAACAATCTTGTCCTCTGCTAATTCAGGATAATTGGTGGTAATTTCATTAATAAATTCGTTTATTTGCTCAGCGTTAACCAATTTATAGCTGACATCTTGGACTTTATAATTGCCATTATTATAATCATCGGTGCTGATTAATTTGGCGGCAGTATCCGTGTTCATATAAATAGTGTTTGCATCCATAAAATTCGAGGCAGAATCATAAATACCAATTACTTTTAGTTTAACTTCTTTGTTGGTGTAGATATTTGTAAAAGTAATAGTGCTATCAACTTTGAGGTTGTTGGCTTCGGCTAAATCAACAGAAATTAAGATTGAATCAGTGCTTTTTTCGTCAAAATAGGTGCCGCTGCTAAGAGTGGTGCTACCTTCGTCAACGCCGTCAAGATAGGCATAGGCATTGATACCGTAAATTGTATAGGTGCCCTGGGTGGTAGCGCTAGAACTATTATTCCCTGGCCCGCCTGGCCCTCCGCCCATTTTTGGACCTTTACTTTCTACGGCGGTTAGGCTGCTAGCATTAGCGGTGGTAGAAATGACATAGGAATAATCTTTAACATAGCTAGATTTCGCAATGGCATCAGCAGTCTTTTTGTTAACGGAAGGACGCTCAAACATTTTACCAGGTTCAAAATCAGCAGGCTGACTAGTGCCGTTTTTCATTTCTTGACGCATGGACGACATATCAGTTTGCAGCGAAACCGTACCACCGAGTGCTTCTTTCGCATATTCGGTCGATTCGTTGACGGCAGATTTAATAATCAATGTGGCTAAAATTAAATTAGCCATTGCTAGGAAAATTAGGCCGATGATAATTGAACGACTAGGCTTGCGTTTGACGGACAGCCAGGCGCGTTTGAAAAGGTTTTTAAACATAGTGAATTATGCTCCGTTTAATAGTTGATGGCATAATTCTAATGTTTCAAACTTAAAATGGGTTTAAATTTTCAAAGTTGTAAAAGGGTGCGCAGATTCGCTTGAACTTGGTCAATGGTGGTTGTGGCATCAACGATTGGGATTTTAAATTGTTCAGCAATCTGTAAATAAGCGTGGTTAACTTTTTGTTGAAAATCGTCCGATTTGGCTTCAAAAGTTTCGGTTGCTTTGCCGCGATGCCCTTGACGAGATAGGCGCACGGCATCTGGAACAGTTAAAATTACGGCTTTATCTGGTTCCCAATAAGACTTGGGCAGACATTTTTTGGTCAGTTGAATAATTTTGCTATGCGAAACCCCTTCCCCATAGCCTTGGTAGGCTAACGTAGACCACCAGTTGCGAGCCGACAAGACATAACCACCAGCACGCAAAATCGGTTCAATAGTTTTGTGCCATAATTCTAAACGTGCCGCGGTAAAAAGTGCGACATTAGTCAAAGGTTCTAAATTATAACCCTTCTCATTGTCGACAATCAAATCGTGAATAATATGTGCTTGTTCTAAATCGCCATCGGGCTCGTGCACGGTGATGACTTTTTTATCTTGCCTTCGTAGATGTTCAGCCAATAATTCTACTTGCGTAGATTTTCCAGTTCCGTCCTGCCCCTCGATTACGACATACATACTAATATTATATCAAAATTAAAATTCTAAGGTGAAAGTGGTGAGTTTAGCCGATTTAGCATTGAGTTGCCAATGATTACGGTCGGCCAAAGATTTAGCAATGGATAAGCCAAGCCCAACGCCCTCGCGAGATTTATCGGCTTGATAAAAACGTTCAAAAATATGGGGCAAAACGGTTGGCTTAATTTTGGCGCCGTCATTTGAGATTAAGACAGAACGCTCTTTTAGCTGAATAGTGATTTTGGTTTTACTATATTTAATAGCGTTATCAAGTAAAATTGTGAAAATCTGGGTAAAATCGGATAGATTGATTTTAGTGGGGTTTTGTGGACTGGCCCGAAAAGTTAATTTGAGCTTTTTGGCATCAATTTGCGACTGAGCAACGTCTATGACTTGTTGCAATTCGGTCTTAAGGCAAACAGTTTTGAGTTTTGGCTGGGTGGGCATTGTGTCAGTGCGTGCCAAGGCCAACATTTGGTTGTTTAATGAAGTTAATTTGTCGGTTTCGTAGGCGATATTATCAATCCAATGGTTATTTTTAATATTGGCAGCTTCTAAATTGGCGTGGATAGCCGCCAATGGTGTTTTGATTTCATGAGACGCATTCGCAATAAAAGTTTTTTGGGCTTCATAGGTGTTTTTGATGGGTGTAATGGCTTTTTCGGCCAAAAAATATGAGATAATGGCGACAACAACTTCAACTAAAATCCCAGAAATAATTAGCGTAGTTAATAAACTATCTAGTGAAGCTCGACGATCGGCGCCGATGCGCTCATCCATTATTTTAGAAGTGCCGGGTTCCATTTCGGCGGGTCCTTGGGGCATAGGACGGTCGAACATTGTGCGGGCCGAAATCATATAAATCGCTACAAAGACAATCAATAAAATACCGGTAGTGATACCGAGGTTAATCAAAACAAAATGATTACGTAGTTTATTAAACATTATTGCTTCCCTACTATTAATTTATAACCCAGATTACGCACGGCTTGAATTTTTACTTTAGAATTGACTTTTCGGAGTTTGCGACGCAAAAAACTGATATAAACTTCAACATAATTCTCGGTTTTGGCTGTGTTTTGGCCCCAAACATGTGCCAAAAGATGTTCTTTGTGCTGGATTTGGCCAGGTTGACGTATCAGAAGTTCTAGGATCTCGGCTTCTTTGTCGGTCAAAGACAACCCATTCAGCGTACGATTAGTTAAATCAAAGGTTAAGTCTTGATAAGTGATTTTGGTGGCTTTTTGCAGAGGCGGACGGCGCGTAATAGCCTTCAAACGTGCAATCAGTTCCGAAGTTTTAAAAGGTTTGGCCAGATAATCATCAGCGCCTTTTTCTAACCCTTTGACTTTGTCTTCAACCTGCGACAAAGCCGACAGCATAATCACTGGCGTGGTGATACCACGTTGTCGAATAATTTGCAGAATTTCCAAACCCGACAATTTTGGCAGCATAATGTCCAGCACAATCGCATCATAAACTGGTTGTTTGGCTAATTTGAGGCCAGTTTCGCCATCAGCGGCCCAATCAACCGCGATTTTAGCCTGTTTTAATAAATGAATTACCGCATCGGCTAAATATTTTTCGTCTTCTACGTATAAGATTCTCATAAGATAATTTTATTATACCTTATTTAAACTAATCTTAAAAACTGAAGTGTAGTAAAATAAAGGTAATGGAATTCACGATTGAGAAAAAACTGGCTAATGGTCTGGGGCGGGTTGGTACACTCAAAACTGCTCACGGCGAGATCAAAACCCCGGCTTTTTTGGTGGTAGGAACGCGTGGTGAAGTGCGTTACCTCAGTAATGATAATTTACGTGATTTAGGTGCACAGGCGATGCTTTGCAACGGTTATCATCTACGGGGGCAGGCACCAGAAATTGCCAAAGCCGGTGGTTTAGCTGCCTGGAACGGCTGGCAAGGCCCGACAGTCACAGATAGTGGTGGTTTTCAAGTGATGTCGCTTGGTTCTGGGCTTGGAAAAGTTGTAGCTATGGATAAAAAGCAGAATGTAGGTAATACCGCACATAAGGAACGTTTAGCGCACATCAGCGAAAAAGGTGTTGATTTCACAGATCCGTTTACAGGTGAACCGGACTTTATTGGTCCAGAAGAGTCTATGCAAATTCAATGTCAACTCGGTGCCGATATCCACATGGCTTTTGACGAGCTTACTTCCCTAGCCGATGATTATGATTATAATGTGGAGGCTCTGGAGCGCACCGAAAGATGGGCTGAACGTAGTTTGGAAGAGCATTTGAAGCATCGTGATGATTTAGGCTACCGCCAATATCTTTATGGCGTTTTACAGGGTGGACGTTGGGAAGATTTGCGGCGTCGGGCAGCGCAGTATTTGCGTGATTTAAAGGTTAACGGGCAAGGTTTTGACGGTTTTGGTCTGGGTGGTGCCTTTCTCAAAGAAGATTTGGGCGAAATTTTGCGTTGGTGTGACGAAGAATTGCCAGACGACAAACCAAGGCATTTACTAGGCTTGTCCCATCCCGATGATATTTTAGTTGGTGTGGAAATGGGTGCTGATACTTTTGACTGTGTAGCGCCAACACGCGAAGCTCGCCACGGCAAAATTTACACGCGTGACGGCAATATTAATTTGCGCAAATTTCACGATAGTCCAGAACTGCTGGATGCCGGTTGTGATTGTGCGACTTGTCAGGCTGGCTGGACCAGAGGTAAATTACGCGCTTTGTGGCGTTCTGGCGATAAAAAATTAAAAGAACAATATTACAATTTAGCTTCAGTTCACAACGTCCGTTTTATCATGCGTCTTTGCGAAGAAATTCGTACAGCAATTCTAAGTGACGATTTTGAGAATTATCGCGACCAATTTCTCAAACGTTATTACCATTAGTATGATATAATAAGTTTAATAATTAAAGGAGAGGTTATGGCCAGCCGTAAATTTCAAATTGATACCAAGACTTTTGTGCGTTTTTGGTTAGTTATTATTGCAGTAGTATTGTTGTTCTTGTTCGTGGGGCAAGCATGGGAAGGTTTCTTGATTGTTGGTATTGCGGCTTTCTTAGCGATTGCAATTCGTCCTTTGGCAAAATTATATGACCGTCTTTTTAGTACTAAAGAGAAAAAACGTTCGGGGTTGGCCGCTGGCGCAGCTTTTCTGTCGGTCGTGATCGGGATTGGTTTAATTGTGACTTTTGTGGCCCCTGTCGTGGTGAATGAAACAATTCGTTTCGTGAACGAGTTCCCGACTACTTTCCATGAAAAATTTGGCGGTTGGGAAGGCGTAAATAGATTTGGTCAGACTTTTGGTATCGATAATTTGCGGGGCACTATTCAAGACGGCGTCAATAATATGTCCAAAGATATCTTAGATAATATTGGTAGCAATGTGGCGTCAGGAGTGGGAACGGTGGCAAATATCGTGACCAACATTATTTTAACTTTAGTGATTACTTTATTGCTATTAATTGATGGTCCTAAATTGGCTGACGGTTTTTGGAAACTGTTTGGCGGAACGCATGATCGTCACAAAAAAGCCCGTCTTAAACAGGCCCGTTCGACTATCCACGGCATGAAAGAAGTCATCGCAACTTATGTTTCTAGACAGCTTCTGATTGCGATTATGGACGGTTGTTTTGTGGCGTTGACCGTATTTATTTTGTCTCTTATTTTTGGCTTTTCCAGCGCCTTGGCGATCCCGATGGGCTTAATTACAATGACCTGTTACATGATTCCAATGTTTGGACCATTTATTGGAGCCGCTATCGTTACTATTATTTTACTCGTTAGTAACTTCTGGGCAGCATTAATCTTTGTGGTTGTTTATACTGTTTACGGACAAATCGAAGCGAATGTGATTGCGCCGAAAATCCAAGGAGATGCTTTGAAGATGCCCGCGGTGGTAATTTTGATTGCTGTAGTTATTGGTGTTAAATTCTGTGGTATTCTTGGCGCCCTCATTGCTATTCCAGTCGCTGGTTGTATTAAAGTTTTGATTGATGATTATCCAAAATATCGCGCAATTCGCGAAGCCAAATACGATAAAGAATCTAAATCAAAAAACGTCACCACTATTGAAAGTGCTAAATAATTAATTCAAATATTGCCAAACTGGACCGTTTGGCGTGTCTTTGACGGTCAGATTTTGTTGGGCTAGTTCGTCGCGTAGTTTGTCAGCGGTAGCGAAGTCTTTCTCGGCTCGTGCTGCTTCGCGTTTTGCGATTAAGTCTTTTTGCTCGGCTGTTATATCAGACGAATCGGCAATTAAGTTCAAGCCAAATAGTTCATCAATTTTTTGCCATTCTTCCATTGTAAAATCATTGCCGTCAATCAACGCAAATGCACCGGCAGAATTAAGATTGTTTTCTACATATGACAAAATATTCGTCAGTACCTCTTCGGGGTCGCGTCGCGACAGCCCGTCGTCACGGTTGTCGCGCGCTAATCCTCGCCGTGGCTCCGGACCCCCCTCAGAGGCATCTGACGCAATATTTTGTCGTAGTAGAGCAATCTTATTGCGCCAGTTCAATCGGCGTTGCTTGGCGGCGGCGAGATCTTCAAAGGTGAAGTTGCGATCAGATTGGTAATGTCCTTGCAAAACCCACATCTTATAATCCATCGGTGAGAAGCCTTTTTCGGCTAAATCAGCCAAAGTATAGGTATTCCCTAGCGATTTGGAGACTTTTTCGCCCTCAATCGTAATGAAATTACAATGCACCCAGTAATTAGATAGTGGTTTATCAAAAGCGGCCGTTGATTGCGCAATCTCATTGGTATGGTGAATTGGCACGTGGTCAATACCACCAGCATGAATGTCAATTGGCTCGCCCAGTTCGGTATGAATAATAGTAGAACATTCTAAATGCCAACCAGGATAACCCGGACGACCGAGATATTCCCATTGCATGGCGTGATCTTCGCCAGGTTGAATGAATTTCCAGACCGCAAAATCAGAGATATTGCGTTTTTCCTCGTTAAATTCAATACGTGCACCGGCTTGCAAATGCTCCAAATCTAAATGCGCAAATTTAGCATAATCTGGGAATTTGCTGGTATCATAGTAGATTCCATCTTTGGTCTCGTAAGTATAGCCCTTCTCTGTTAAACGGTCCACTAAATCAATATCTTGCTTGATATATTCAGTAGCCGGAGCAAATTTGGTGGGCTCAATTAAATTGAGCGCTCGATAATTTTCTAAGAAGTCTTTTTCATAAAACTCGGCAATTTCCCAAACGGTCTTCCCTTCACGCTTGGCGCCTTTTTCCATTTTGTCTTCGCCATCATCAGCGTCGGAAGCGAGATGCCCGACATCAGTAAAATTAATAATACGGTCAACATTATACCCTTGTGTCTGCAGCGCACGCACCAGTAAGTCCCAATAAATATAGGCAGCATAATTACCAATATGCTGATAGCCATAAACCGTCGGTCCACAACTATACATTTTTACCCGTTTCGGGTCCTGGGGCTTGAATTCTACAACTTTGTGCTCGGGAGTATTATACAGTTTCATTTTGCTCTTTCTCCAAATTAGTCAAAAGTTCGGGGATAATGGAGGTTAACTCTTTGATAACTTCTGCATAAGTGGTGTCATAGGTGCGGAAACCAGCCGCGTTGGGATGGCCGCCACCACCAAAATACCTAGCCACATCGGCCGCAATCGGCTGATTGGCTCGAATCTTCCCTGTTACTTTGCCATCTGGGTAGGTTTTGATGGCTACTGCCACCTGGACGCCTTCTACTAGGCGTAATTCGTCCAAAATCAACACCCCAGGATTATATTCATCAGAATATTCTTGAATATCTTCAAACGGAATGTGAACGGTTGCCAGGGTGCCGTCTTCGGAATAGTCAATTCTTTTAATCAAATCACCCTTATAGGCCAAGATGCGCTGTGATTTTTTCATAAATTCGCGGCGATGTTCTTCGTGCAGAGCAATATTCAGCCCAGCATCAACGCAGTCTGCCACAGCGCGGAAAGTTTCGGCTGTTACAGAGGCGCTAGTCAGCCCTAGCGTATCAGAGGCAATACCGGCATAAAGGTTCTCGGCAACTTCTTTGCTCAGAGGTAATTCTTGGTCTTGAACAATACGATAAATCACCTCGCAACAGGCCGGGGCGCCTTCAATAATTGCAGTATGCTCAAAAGGCAAATCGTCTTCTTCCATATGATGGTCTATTACTAATACTGGCTGCGTTTCGAGGCGATTTTTAATCGCTGCATCATCAAGTAATTTCGATAGCAACACCTTACTGGCGGTATCAACGATGATATAACCGTCAGCCTTAAAATCAAATTCGTTCGTCACTCGCGACCAATCTGGAAAATAACGCAGATATTTAGGGATATCAACCGGGCAATATAGTGAAATTTTATATTCATCTAGCAAATAATCCAGTGCCAACGCCGACCCCAGCGAGTCACCATCTGGGTTTTCTGCCTGGATAATACAGAGGTGTTTTTTATCTTGAATAAAATCTGAAAATTCTTTATACATGTCTCCTTAATTATATCACAGAGGCTTATGTTATAATGAGCTTATGGAAATAGTTATGATTATTTTGGGGGTGATTGCAGTAGTTTTATTAGTGGTGCTTTTGGTGCGCAAGCCCAAGGTTCAGGCCGACACCAAAGATTTAGAAGAGCGCATGATTCGCATCGAGGGCGAATTAGACAAATTAACACCAAAGATTTCGGCGGAATTTCGTGAAAATCGCAAAGAAATTGCCCAAAATCTCGCTAGTATTCAAAAAACTGTTGATACGAAGATAAAAGATTTACAAGACGACAACGCTAAAAAACTCGAAGAAATGCGCGAAACCGTAGATGAAAAGTTGCAAAAATCGGTTGAGAAACGCTTCAACGAGAGTTTTAAAACTATCTCTGGACAGCTCACCCAAGTCTATCAAGGTCTCGGCGAGATGCGTAACCTTGCCACAGGAGTCGGTGACCTGAAAAAGGTGATGGAAGGCGTCAAAACCCGCGGTATTTATGGCGAAGTTCAGCTCGGCAATATCATCGAGGATATGCTCTCCCCTGGTCAATATGAGGAGGATGTGATTACTAAAAAAGGTTCCCGCGATCGTGTAGAATTTGCCATCAAGATGCCGGGCAAAAAGACCACTGTATTCCTCCCAATTGACTCCAAATTCCCCGTTGAAAATTATGCTCGTCTCAACGCTGCCTATGACGCTGGCGACAAAGCCGCCATCGCGCAATACCAAAAAGCTCTGGCTACCGATGTCAAAGAGCAGGCCAAGAAAATCTTCACTAAATACATCGACCCGCCTGCCACAACTGATTATGGCATCATGTTCGTCCCGACCGAAAGTCTCTATGCTGAGATTTTGCGTATTTCTGGCTTAACAGATGAAATTCGCCGCAAATTCAATGTCACGCTGGCTTCCCCGTCCACTTTGCCGGTGATTCTTTCTGGGCTTCTGATGGGCTTTCGCACTGTGGCGATTGAGCAGCGTTCTGCTGAAGTTTGGCAGACGCTCGGTGCCGTCAAGACACAATTTAGTAAATTTGGCGACCTCTTGGCCGCTACCAAGAAGAAACTCCAAGAAACTGCCAACAAAATTGGCTCGGCTGAAACCACTTCGCGCCAAATCGAGCGTAAATTAAAGGGCGTAGAGGCCCTGCCAGAACACGAATCAGTCAAGATGATTGGCGATGTGAGCAGCGATCTTGCTGAGGACAAAGAATAAAATACAAGCCCCAGCTACCAGACAACCCGCAGCGATAATTGAATTAAAGGTCAAAAGTTCAATTGAGAAGAAACCGCGCACCAGCGGGATGCAGAACGCTGCAACCATGATTAAAATCAGCCCAATTATCAGAGATACACGTAATTTGTTGAGTGGCCTAGAAATACGATAAATCAGCGCCAAACCAATCGCGAAAATCAGCACCACTGCAATGGTCGCGGTCTGTTCATAAGAGAAATTACAGATAGACGAAGTAATTGTAGCTGCTAAAATCCCTAGAGTAATGGTCAGACCAGTCGGAATGGAATATTGGATGATATTGCGTGTAAAGAGGTTTTTGACTCGTTGATTATTCGGCTCCAGCGCCAAGATAAAGGCTGGCGCACCGATGGTGAAGAAATTGAGGAATGTCATAGTAATCGGAGAAAATGGTGGCTGAAAATTGATAAAAATGAAGATAATTGCAAGTAGTGTTGCATAACAAGTTTTGGCCAAAAACAGAGTAGCCGAGCGCTCCAAGTTATTGATGGTGCGGCGCCCTTCCCCGATGATATTTGGGATGGAACTAAAATTCGACCCCAGTAGCACTAATTTAGATACCTGACGGGCGGCATCGGTGCCTTCCCCGATAGAAATACTACAATCGGCCTCTTTCATCGCCAAAACGTCGTTAACGCCATCACCAGTCATTGCTACGGTGCGCCCCTGTTTTTTGAGAGCTAGAATCAGGGCTTTTTTCTGCTCTGGCTTGACCCTGGCGAAGATATTGTATTCTTTGACCAGTTTGGCGTAATTAGGCTTCTTTAAAGTAGATAAATCAACTGCTTTGGGGTCTTGGAATCCAACTTGCGCAGCAATACCAGAGATGGTAATAGGATTATCGCCAGAAATGATTCTGGCGTCGACCTCATTATCGCGGAAGAATTGAATAATTTCGGGAGCGTCTTTTCTAATTACATCTTTAATTAGGACAAAGCCAATAATATCGTCAGTTTTGCCAGTGCGCTTTAAGATAGTGAGGACACGGTGTTCCTGAGATAGTTCCGTCGCTTGTCTGTGGTAGGTTTTGTCATCAGTCAAGTATTCCAACGCGCCAATCAGATAAGTAGTATTTTTGACTTTCACCCCTGAATATTTGCGATCAGATGAAAACGGAATGAGACCATCAGCTTTCACTCTTGACTTCGTGCCAAATTTATGTCGTAATGCTTGAAAAGTAGCATTGTTATCTTGCAGATTGGTTGATAAAATACCAGCTATTTCCGTCAGTTCTACCTCAGTATGCTTGCCCAATGGCAAGGTATCCACCACCGACATCTCCCCTGTTGTAATGGTGCCGGTTTTGTCCAGACAGATAGTATCGACTCGTGCCAGCGTCTCTATTGCATAGAGGTCTTGCACTAAAACTTTGCGTTTGGACAGGCGAATTGTGCTCAGTGCTAACACCGTAGAAGTTAAAAGAATTAACCCCTCTGGAATCATACTAATTAAGGTGCCAACTGTAGAAGTAACGGCACGCTGAGTGTCATCACTGATAGCAAACTGTTTCCAGAGTAAGAAAATGCCAATCGGAATCAAAATAATAGAGATAACTTTGATAATTTGGTTTAAAGTAGTGAGGAGTTTAGAGGGGGCAGATTTGATGGTTTTGGCTCCTTTCAATAACGAAGAAGTGAAATTATCAGCCCCTACAGCAGTAACTTCGGCATAGCAGGTGCCACTAACCACAAAACTCCCAGAGGTGAGGTCGGCGCCATCAGATTTGGCAATATTGTCCGATTCACCGGTGATAAAGGATTCATTTACCTCGACATCCCCCTCTAGAATCTTCGAATCAACTACCACTTGGCTACCCAGAGTGTATTTAATCACATCACCCAGCACAATCTCTTCGTTGGCGATTTTGTGCTCTTTGCCATCTCTAATTACAGTCTGTTTTTGCGCGGATATCAGGGAGAGTTTATCTACGATTTTTTTGGCGCGGACATCATTAAAAATACCAATCGCGGTGTTAATAATAGCTACAAAGAAAAATAGCGCGTTTTTATACGATCCAACCCAAAAAATCAGCCCAGCCAAAATCAGGTTGACCAAGTTAAACAAGGTCAGAGTGTGCTTCTTCACAATCGAGCCAATAGAGGTGGTTTTCGTCTGCGCGACATTCACCTGCCCTTTGGCAATGCGCTCCCGGACTTGTTGTTTAGTTAAGCCTTGTATCGCCATTAGAGTTTAGTCCTGTTAGATAATGCAGCTAAAAGGGTCATCTGGTCGGCGTAGGCTAGGTCCACTCCTTGAGGCAGGCCACGAGCCAAGCGCGTAATCGAGAGTTTTGGATATTTTTCGTGTAATAATTTTTGCAGTAATAAAGCTGTTGACTCCCCTTCAACAGAGGGATTAGTAGCGATAATTACTTCTTTGGCATCATCATCTTTAACACGTTTTACGAGCTCGTTAATATGTAGCTGATCTGGGGTAATACCGTCAATTGGCGAAATTACACCCCCCAACACATGATAAGTTCCCTTATACTGTTTAGTTTGCTCAATAGCATAAATATCTAGCGGCTCTTCTACTACCAAGATCACACTTTTGTCACGCTCTGGGTCGCTGTACAGGGGTGAAACGTCATCTTTTTTGTCTATTAAAGCAAAAGTCATCGGGCAAGATTTTACCCCATCGTGTAGCCCATTCAACGAATCGGCCAGATTTTGACAAAGTTTTGCATCTTGGCGAAACAAAAAATAAGCATAGCGCTCAGCCGTGCGTGGACCTACGCCTGGCAAACAACCGAGCGCATCAATCGCTTCCCTGAGAGCTTTTGGTAGCATTTAGAATCCTAAGCTGCCGAGACCGCCCATTAATGGCTTCATCTTATCAGTGGCAATTTCCTGAGCTTTGGCATAGCCATCGCGCATACAGTTCTCGATCCAGCGCTCTAATTCGTGGATGTCATCCAAATCGATTTTATCAGGGTCAATTTGGACTTTTTTGATCTTCAATTCCCCGTTAATTTGCACAATCACGGCACCATCGCCAGCTTCAACTTCGACGATTTCCTTTTTTAAGTCTTTTTGTGCTTTACGTAACTGATTAATCATCTTCATCTGATCAGCAGTTTGTCCCATTATTTTTCCTCCGTTTTATTAGATTCAATGTATAGATATATTCTATCAGAATTATTGACTTTTGGCGAGGTGATAATGCAATCGAGTTGGCCAAGTGAACCAGGATGTTCCCATTTACCTAAAGTGGCGAGATGTCCCGAATATTTGACCGGCACATCTGTAACGACATTAATACCAGCAGATTGAGGTAACATTTTGTAAAAATCATATTCAAGCGATTTTTCTGACACTAACAGAGTGTCGCCGTTTTGTAGATTAGTCTGGATTAGAGCTAGATCGTTTGAAAATTGACCGGCCACCGGTGGACTATAACGATAGCCAAAAACAAAGTGTGACAAGTCAGACACAATCATAATAGCCATTAAGATACTAATTGGTACAATTGCAAAAACGCGTGCATAAGGGTTTTCTGGGAATAATCCGTACCATTTTTCCAATAGATAGCGCAAACCATGTGCGACCAAAATCGCTAGAGGCAGGACTAATAGTGCGGCTACACTAGGGTTAAAACCAGCGAAGATAACAGTGAAAATCACCAACCAAACGGCCAAAGCATTGCGCGAAGCAAAGAAGCCTTTGGCAGTGGAAATAATACCAATTACAGCCAAGGCTATTGAGGCTAAGCCAATTACTGGTGCTAAGAAAATTCCTTCAATATTACCGGTCCAAGTGAAGAAAGGCAAAAAGGCATCACCAAGATTAGCAAGATACTTACCAATTGAAAAATCATTAGTGAAGACTAATGCTAGCAAATTTGACCAGTTTTGAACGGCGCAAAAGCCAACTAGCCCTAAACCGCCTAACATAATGATAATGACCACGAGTAAAGGTATTTTTGGCAGTTGTTTAACCGTAAAACGCAGATGTGGGCTAGTCAATACGAAGATAATGATAAATAGTACCAGATAGATCATATAAGGAGTAAAGGCCGACAAAATCAAAGCAAAACTGAGCAAAATTGCCCAAAACGGCCGTGGTTGATTTTTGCCGTCGTTTTTCCCTTGGACTTTACCTCCTAACCAAAGGAGCAAAGTTGGCCAAAAGACGAACATAATCATCGGTGTGCCAGTGCCAGACAAGAAGAAGAATGCCACCGCCAACACACTAATAATCGAAGCCAATAGAGCGACATTACGTTTAAACCAGCGATTTAAGAGTAAGACTAACAGTACGCCCAAAATTACTCCTAGAATCATACTCGGGAGCTTAATACTATAAGCCGATAGCCCAAATAAAGTAATAGAAAGTTTTTGTAAAACCCGATATGGGAGATCAATAATATCACCTTCGGGTAAAGAAGCGAAGTGCGTGTTATTCGAAGTTACTGCTGAGCGCATTTCGGCATCAGATAGGCCATTTGGTGACAATAGTGGCAATGAAAAAACTAGTCCCAAAAATGCGATTGCGAGCAGAATATAGCCAATCGTAAAACGATGCTTATACAAAAAAAGTTTTGAAATCACGAGTTTCTTTTTCACATAAACATTATAGCATATTTTAAGCGCTTTGGATTAGTCGCTATGCTTTTTATCCAGAGAGACGAGACGGTTATGTTGGTCGTCGAAGTATAGTTCAACTTTGCCAATTGGCCCGTGGCGATGTTTATCAATCAAAATCTCGGTAATTTTAGTTTCTTCATAATCTTCTTCGTTTTTATGGTAATAATCAGGACGGTGGATAAACATCACAATGTCGGCGTCTTGCTCGATAGAGCCAGATTCACGCAAATCAGATAGTACTGGGCGGGGATTTTCACGATTGGTCACATTACGTGATAGCTGCGCCAAGGCGATGACTGGGATTTGTAGCTCCTTAGCAATCGTTTTGAGCCCCTGTGAAATTTCGGTGACCTCTTGGACACGATTTCCGGCATAGCGCTCAGAACCCTTAATCAGCTGTAAATAATCAATCACGATGGCGCCAATATCATGTTCATGGGCAGCGCGACGAACTTTGTTGCGGAGCTCGTAGATGTCATAACCGCTACTTTCATCAATATAAAGTGGAATTTCACTCATATCACCGAGCGCATCGCCAATTTTAGCAAAATCATCATCTGAAACATTACCTGTGCGGATGTTCCAACTTTTGACATTGGACATATCAGAGATCATACGATCAACAATTTCAGCTTGTGACATTTCCATAGTCAAGAACAATACGCCACGCTTATTGATATTGGCAATATTTAGAGCAAGGTTTTGGCCAAAAGTGGTTTTACCCATTGATGGACGACCGCCGATAATAATCAAGTCTCCCTGCTGGAAGCCAGCTGTTTTATTATCTATATCGTGATAACCGGTTTTAAGACCGCGCAATTCCCCTTTATTTTTATGGAGCTTTTCGATACGCTCAAATGCCTCCGACAACAAGTCTTCCAAGGCCTGATATTCCGTTTTGGTATTTTCATTGGATACATTAAAAAGTTCTTTTTCGGCTTGGCCAAGTAAATCGACCGTAGAAGTATCAGCTTTGTAAGCACCTTCGGTAATTGCGGTGCCGGCGGCAATCAGGCGACGGCGAACCGAGGCCTGTTCAACCAAGTCAGCATAGGCACTAGCATGCGAAGCAGTCGGCACAAAATTGGATAATTCGGTTAAATAAGGCGAGCCACCGACTTCTTTAAGGGTTTTTTGCTTACGGAGTTCTGCAGTGAGAGTTAAGAGATCAATTGGCTGATTTTTGTTATAAAGCGAAACCATACCTTGGAAGATTTTTTGGTGACGGGGGTCGTAAAAATCAGTCGATTTGATTTTGGCTACAATCTCTGGAAAAGCATCTTCGGCAATCAAAATGGCACCCAAGACTGACTTCTCAGCATTAATGTCTTGGGGCGGAATGCGACCCTCAGTGTTAGAACGGGGTGTTGCCACTATGCTCCTCCTTTATATTATCTCCCATTATAGCAGAAATCTCGGTTAGTGTGGGGTCTTTTGGAGCAGATTCGGGACTTTCGACCACAATTTCAACTTGGGTATATTTTGAGAAAATGCCATCGGCGTTGTAATTATTAAAAATTTGGCGTGTAGCCTTGTTATTTGGGAAAATATGCAGGACGTTATTAGTAAATTTATATTTACTGTTTTGCAGCATGCGAGCTAGAGCAGTATTTTCTTGCTCAATTTGCTCAATGAAATTGGACCAATTAAAATCATCGTCAAGGGGCTGTTCCGGAACAGGTGCGGTTTGAGGAGTAGCTTTAGCTTTGGTCGTTTTGGTGGATTTAGGCGGCAAAGGTGCTGGCATAGTTGGCGTTGCGACATTAGGTAAAAATGCCAACAAGAGCTTAGCTTCAGCGAATGGGTCGGTCACATCGGGCAATGTTTTTAACAGGGGCAATAAAGCCGGTTCAGGTTGTTCAATAATCAAATTAATTAAATTTGTAGCCAAAATATGAGGTTTTGTCCCACTAGCCAAAAAATCTTTTAATGCTTTGACGATTTTAGTGCTGTCTTGTTTTTTATAAAAATCAAGTAACTGTTCAAGCTGTTGAGTGGGTGGCAAACCTAGTGCTTGGTTAACGTCGGCTACGGTGATTTTTTGGTCAGACAAAGTAGCAATTTGGTCGAGTAAAGAAATTGAATCACGGAACGAACCACCACCATGTTGAACGATGAGATGCAGTGCTTTGTCTTCAATTGGGATTTTTTCGGCTTTGGCGATCGCTTTCAAATGTTCAAACATCGTCTTCGAATCAGCGAGCTGAAAACGGAAAATCTGTGTACGCGAAGTAATAGTTGCCGGAACTTGTTGTGGATCGGTTGTTGCTAAGATAAAAATTACATGTTCGGGCGGTTCTTCTAAAGTCTTGAGGAGCGCATTAAAAGCTCCTTTAGAAAGCATATGAACCTCGTCAATAATATACAATTTATATTGACCATTCGTGGGAGCAATGGCAATTTTTTCGCGTAAATTACGGATATTTTCCACACCATTATTAGAGGCACCGTCGATTTCAATAATGTCAATATGATCATCTTCAATTTTATAGTCAAAATCATTAACGGCGTGTGCAAAAATACGTGCAACTGAGGTTTTGCCGGTACCACGGGGTCCGGTAAATAAATATGCATGCGAAAATTTATGCTGTTTGAGGGCCTTCGCTAAAGTTTTAGTTACGGTATCTTGCCCAATCACATCAGCCAAAGTGGTTGGTCGATATTTACGATATAAAGCCGTGCTCATTAGAGGGCCGCTTCAACGGCAGCCCAAGCAGCTTGGTCGTTGTTTGCTGGGATAATCACTGAAACTTGAGCGCCTTCTTTTAGGTGGAAATAGGTCACAGAAGCGTATAAAATCTCGTATTCTTTGCCAGCAACTTCGACATAGTATTTGTCGTCATGATGAACCATAGTGCCAATCACAGTTTTGCGTTCGACTGGACCGATCTGCTTGTAGAGGAATTTGCCATCCGGAGAAATAGTCAGTTTCATAATATCGCCTTCGACAAGCTTTGATTTACTAGCATAATTAGCAGGAACTGGATAATTTTTGCCGTCTGGGCCGATCATGATTTGGCCATCAAAAACGCCCTCAATAACTTTGCTATCACCATCAGCTACCACAGTTTCACGAGGAACAGTAATAGCATCGCCGTCACCAAGAACAGATACCAAAAGTTCTTTGGCAGCCGACAAGTTAGTCTCAGCCTCTTGAATTAAGCTTCGTAATCGTTTTATTTGTTTTTCTGGTAATTCAGACATACCTCACATCCTACATATAATATTAACTTTATCATACAGTATTCAATTTTTTTTGTCAAGGTTTTGGGAGTAAAGTTTTCCACCGACTTAACAGAGAATAATGGGGCAATGTTGTAAAAAATAACAAAAACAAAAGCCATCTGAGAAATCCCAGATGGCTTTTGCCACAATTAATCGACTGAAAAGTGTTAGGCCAATTCGACGGTAGCGCCAGCCTCTTCGAGAGCTTTTTTCATAGCTTCGGCGTCGTCTTTGGCAACTTTTTCTTTGACGGTAGCAGGAGCACCATCAACGATTGCCTTGGCTTCGCCAAGACCAAGACCGGTAGCTTCTTTGACGGCCTTGATGACGGCAATCTTTTGATCGCCGGCAGCTTTGAGCACAACATCGTACTCAGATTTGCCTTCGTCGGCACCAGCGGCACCGCCTTCGGCAGGAGCGGCAACAGCAACAGCCGCGGCAGCAGCTGGCTCGATGCCGTATTCGTCCTTAAGGACATTTTTGAGTTCGTTGACTTCGAGAACGGTCAATTTGACGAGTTCTTCAGCCAATTTCTTGATATCTGTAGCCATGTTAATTCCTTTCTAAAAAATACTAATAAATTAATTGGTTGCGTGAGCTTCGAGGCCGGAGACAATTCCGGAGAGACCACCCGAAAGTCCAGAAACTGAATCGGTAACAGGCGAAAGCAATTGTGCCACCACTTGTGCGACAAGTTCGTCTCTGGATGGAAGAGCAGCCAGTTCCCCAATCGTTTCGGCCGGAACATTAGCGCCGGTTTCGTTGAAACCGCCAGCAATTTGTAAAGCGTCGTGCGTCTTGGCAAAAGTTGCTAGAACTTTAGCCGGAGCAACTTCGTCGCTATCAGAGACAGCATAAAGCAATTGGCCGGTCAGGCCAGTTGTGTCAGTGTCTTTGTAGACGGCGATTTCGCCCATGGCGACGCGAACCAAACGGTTCTTGACGACCTTAATAGTCACGCCGGCTTCACGAGCCGCAGCGCGTAAATCTTGCATATCGGCAACTGTTAATCCCTGATATTCAGCGAAAACAGTCATTTTGGCATCCGACAACAAGGCTTTGAGATCAGCAACCAAAGTTTGTTTTTTGGACTTTGAAATTGCCATAAAAAGTTCCTAAAAATCAGTCGATCAAATTGTTAAATAGCGTCACCAAATAAAATAGAAGAAGATTCCTCGGTGGCATGATTAAGGTTTAACACCCGCCACTGTCTTTGGTAACTTCTTCTATTGTATCAAATTTCTACTTAATTGTAAAGATTTTCGATGGCAATTGATGGACCCATCGTGGTGGTCAAATAGAGAGATTTGATATAGGTGCCTTTGAGTGAGGCTGGTTTTTGCTGTTTGAGCGATTCTAGGAAAGCTTCAGCATTAGCAACTAATTGTTCTGGCTTGAACGAAGTTTTACCAAAACCAATGTGGACAATAGCTTGCTTATCGACACGATATTCCACCTTACCAGCTTTGGCTTCTTTGACAGCCTTAGTGACATCAGTGGTCACAGTACCAGCTTTAGGGTTCGGCATCAAACCTTTTGGTCCTAAGAGACGAGCAAATTTACCGAGCTTGGGCATATATTGTGGGGTCGAAATCAAGACGTCGAAATCAATAGTTCCCTTTTCAAGTTGTTTAAGAAATTCTTCGTCAGCGGCAATATCAGCGCCAGCAGCTTTGGCTTTTTTGACCTCATCAAGAGGTGCAAACACGGCGACACGGACACTTTTACCATTACCATGAGGTAAAACGATAGTAGTACGAATATTTTGGTCAGCCTGACGTGGATCCACACCTAAGCGAGCGTGAATTTCAAGCGTGCCGTCAAATTTGGTGGTATTAGTTTTGAGCGCCAAATCAATAGCATCTTTGAGGGCATAAGTTTTTCCCTTTTCAATCAATTTCGCAGCGGCTTGATATTTTTTGCCACGGCGTTCAATTTTTGGACGAGTCACAGGGATAGCGCCTTTGGGTTTTTTGGCAGCTTCGGCTTCCTGTTTTTTGGTCTCGACCTTGCGTTCTTGACGCTTGGCTTCGGCCTCGGCGGCTTCAACGTTTTTCTTGGAACGCTTACCGGCCTTAGCAAAAGTTTCTTCTTGTTCTAGTTTTTTGGCATCTTCAGCCATAGTTAAATCCTTTCTGTGGTAATAACGGGTTTCCCCTCCCAACATTGATTATTATTAAATTAATTATATCATATTTTCGAGACAAATAAAAAGGGGGCCCCGAAAGGCTCAAGGGGGCCCCACATATCAGAACTACATATATCTATTGGCCGAGTTGTTATTAGGAGTGCATGTGCAACTACATGCTATAAAAAAGTTTGCCATAATATGTAGATCCAATCGAGGATTAGGAGTATCGTTCCGCTGAAAATTACGGAATCGATGCGGTCTAGACAGCCACCATGGTCACCCAAAAAGCTTTTTATTTTTTTATAAAAAGTATATTTTTCGGATGCACAGTCGCAAGAGTCTTTAATGCCAAAAGCCCGCTTGACCATAGAGCAAAACAAGTCGCCTAGCAAAGCTAGGGGACCTATACAGGCAAAATAGACTTGGTCTAGACTCACATCGATTACTCCTAATAGCGGATGGCCAGCCGCCAATCTCAATCCTCACATAATGAGAAAGATTAAGATTGGTGCCAACAGATGGGCAATCGTTCCCTCTACCGTCTTGTTAGGCGATATTCCCGGGAATGGTGATGTCCGAAAGAAGTGGTGGCCAAATAAGTGGCCTCCGAGTCATCCAGCTGCATCAGCGCCTCATACACAGACAAATAAAAGGGCAATTTCGGTTTGTGTTGCAAATAATACATACAAACCGCCACCGATAACCAGTAGGTAGCCCCATCCTCGATATCAATTAGCCTTATCTCGACCAACCCCACCGACTACTCGATGAGTCAATGATGTTAGTTCGATAAAAGCTAACACACAGGCTATTTCAAATAAAATTCGAAATGGCCAGCCATACCCTATACATAATGTAATTACGGATACAGTCACAATTAAAATTGCGGGGATTACCCGCGCGCGCAAAACGCTCTTTCGTTTCTTCATGAGTACCCTCCTTACATAACCTCATTTTAAATGTACCAGTAACCTTTTGGCCACTGGTACAGATTATACTCCTAGAGTAGTGGGAATGCAAGCTTAAGCGACTTCCACCCCCATAGAACGAGCAGTGCCGGCAACGATTTTAACGGCACCTTCTAGGTCGACCGCGTTAAGCTGATCTTTCTTAATTTCAGCAATTTTTTCGAGTTGGGCGCGCGTAATCTTGCCAACTTTTTCAGAGTTTGGCTTGCCGCTCCCCTTTTGTAAGCCGATTTCTTCGCGAATTAAATCGTCAACTGGGCGACCCAAGCATTTCCAGTCAAAAGTGCGATCTTCAAACACACGAATGTGCACAATCACATCTTTACCCATATAATCTTTGGTAGCTTCGTTAAATGGATTGATAAAATCCATCATATTAAGGCCCCATTGACCGAGCGTGCTGCCAACCGGAGGTCCAGCTGTAGCTTTACCGCCCATCACGCGGAGTTTTAGATTTCCGATAACTTTTGGTGAACTCATTTCAATTATTTCCTCTCTAGTGCGTAACTATTTTATTATACTATAATTTTTTAACTTGTAAAGCGTCCAGTTCGACAGGGGTTTCGCGACCAAACATTGAGACCATAACTTTGAGTTTACCCTTGGCTTGGTCAATTTCGGAGATAGTGCCATCAAAGCCTTTAAATGGACCGTCAATAATCGAGACAACTTCATTAACAGAGTAATTGACAGAATATTTCGGATCTTCTACACCCATGCGCTTTTTAATTTTAGCAATTTCAGCATTGGAGACAGGAGTAGGTTGAGTGCCGGTACCAATAAAACCGGTCACACCAGGGGTGTTGCGGACAATATACCAAGTTTCATCAGAGAGGCGCATATCGACTAACACATAACCTTGGAAAATCTTACGGTCAACAATTTTACGTTTGCCATTTTTGATTTCGATCTGTTTTTCTTTAGGAACAAGAGCCTCAAAAATCTTGTTTTTCATATCAATTGAATCAACACGTTGGTTGATACTATCGGCGACTTTGTCCTCGTAGCCACTATAAGTACTGATAGCGTACCAGGCACGGGTGTCGTCATAACGGTTGGCTTTTTTCGTAGTCATAGTTATCTCCTTTATTTGAACATGTTATTAAAGATTAACGAGAATAAGAGGTCGAGCAAAACGATAAAGACGAGGAAAATTGCACAGTAAACCAGCATCGCTAAGGTCATTTTCCAGGTGTATTTGCGACTCGGCCAGCGGACTTGGCGTAATTCGTGCCATGAATTGCGGACATAGCGCCCCAGGGCCACGAAGGGTCGGAATAAAATAAATGGTTTTTTATCGGCTTTTTTGACCTTTTTAGCCGGTTTCTTCACGGTTTTCTTGGCTGTACTTGCTTTCTTAACCGTCACTTTAGTCGTTTTGGCCATATTTGCTCCTTCCTGTAAAAAATAGTCTGTTACCAGACTGTCAAGTACATTGTAGCATACAAATTCAAAAATGGGAAGTTTTTGTGATAAAATTAATAAAGACGCTGGGGATTAGCCAAGTGGTAAGGCAGTGGGTTCTGGTCCCATGATCGGGGGTTCGAGTCCCTCATCCCCAGCCATTTTTGATGCTTATGCTATAATGAGATTATGAAAAATCGTGCAGATACGCTTATTCTTGGCAACATCATCACCATGGACGACGATAAGCCTACAGCTGAGGCTGTGACGGTCATTGACGGTAAAATTCAGTATGTCGGTAGCGTTCAAACTGCTAAAACGCTCTGTGATAAAGATACGAAAATTCTAGATTACGGGGACAATTATGTGTATCCTGGTTTTTTGGAGGCGCATGCACATGGGCTGGCGGCTGGTTGGCATAGAATGGGGCAAATTGATTTGACCCCCGGTAAAAGCTACAAAGATTACCAAAAAATCATCCGCGACTATATCAAAGAGCACCCAGGACGTAGGTACTATTTTGGGTCCGGTTGGCAAGTTTTTGACGATGTTGACCCGACCAAGGCCCTCATCGATGAAGTTTGCTCTGATATGCCAATTGCATTAAGCTCAGTTGATGGCCATTCTATGTTGGTGAATAGTGCCTGTATTGAATTCTTCCATGCCACCAAAGAAATAGCACATCAGTTTAAGCCTGGCGAGATTATATTGGATGATAAAGGCGAGTTGACTGGTCTTGTACATGAGACGCCAGCGTTAATGATATTGGCTTATATACCCCTAACTGTTAAGGAAATGAAGAAATTCGTGCTCAATTGGCAGGATTTTGCTTTTAGCTTGGGTTTTGTGGCGGCGACGGAGGCCGGGATTCAAGATATTGAAAAAGATGGCGATCAAGCCTATTTGGGCCTAGCCAAAGAGAAGAAGTTAAAACTTCGCACCTATTCTTATTATAATGTTTCCGAAAAAACCACTACACCGAAGGCCGATGTGGAGCATATCGCCGATTTTGCGGCCAAAAATAACACTGAATATTTTAAAACTATTGGAATTAAAGTGTTCAATGATGGCGTGGTGGAGGCACACACGGCTTGGCTAGACGAAGATTACAAAGATATGCCGGGTTATCATGGCGTGGAGCGTCACAATAATCACCAAAAGATGGTCACGATATTGACAACGGCTAATAAATATGGTCTGGCGGTGCATTCTCACTCTATTGGCTCTGGGGCTAGTAAGTTTCAACTAGATGCCATTGAGGACGCGCAGCGTACTACGGGCAATATGGATCAACGCAACTGTATGGCGCATTTGCAAGTGATACGTGACGCAGATATTCAGCGTTTGGCAGATTTGGATGTAGTGGCAATTGTGCCACCTCTGTGGTGCGCCAAAGACAAAGAATATTTCCACGAAGAAGTCGAGGCAATAGGCCTACGCGCGGCCAACCAAGAATACCCGGTCAAATCTTTCCAGGATGCTGGCGCGGTGATTACTTTTCATTCCGATTACCCAGTTAGTCCGAGTATTAGTATTCCCAAAACTTTGTATATGGCGGTGACGCGTCGCAGCCCGAAGTTAGGTCCAGACAGCGTGCGCGGCATCAAAGAGGCTGTCAGTAAAAAAGAAGCCTTGCTGGCCATGACCAAAAACGTTGCCTACCTCTGGCATGAGGAAGATCGTATGGGCTCTTTGGAAGTCGGTAAATTAGCTAATATGACGGTGTTTGACACAGACTTCTTGCATGGCGACGTCGAAACCTTTCCGAAGGCCAAAGTCGTGGCTACGATTGTGGATGGTGAAGTAGTTTATAAAGCATAACCAGAAGTGTATGCTATAATATCCCTATATGGCAAAGGAAAAATTCTACATCACCACACCAATTTATTACCCATCAGGTGACCCGCATATTGGGCATTGTTATACCACGGTGGCCTGTGATTTGATGGCACGCTATAAGCGTGAGCGCGGCTTTGATGTGATGTTTGTGACTGGCGCCGATGAACACGGCCTCAAAATCCAGGAAAAGGCCAAAGCCGAAGGCGTTACTCCTCAAGAATACGTCGATAAAATGGCCAAAAAGTTCCAGGACCTCTGGAAAACTATGAATATCTCTTACGACCGTTTCGTCCGCACTACTGATGATTACCACGTCCAGACCGTACAGTGGATTTTTAACGAGCTTTACAAAAAAGGCTACATCTACAAGGGTGAATACAAAGGTAAATACTGCGTCCCAGATGAAACTTTCCTCACCGAATCGCAACTCGTAGACGGTAAATGCCCCGAATGTGGTCGCGAAGTGATTGACGCCTCCGAAGAAGCTTATTTCTTTAAGATGTCCGAATTCGCCGAGCCGATCAAAAAACTCCTCACCGAGACTGATTTCCTCGAGCCAAAATCCCGTGTTAATCAGATGGTTAACAGCTTTATCGACGCTGGTTTGGAAGATCTCTGCGTCTCGCGTAGTAGTTTTGACTGGGGTATTCCGGTGCCTTTTGTCGATGGGCACGTGGCTTATGTCTGGATTGACGCGCTGTCCAACTATATCTCTATCCTTGGTTTCCATAACGACAAATACAACGATTACGACAAATACTGGCCAGCCGACCTCCACATGATGGCCAAAGAAATCGTGCGTTTCCATGCTATTACCTGGCCAGCCATCTTGATGGCGCTCGATTTGCCTCTGCCAAAGAAAGAATATGGTCACGGCTGGATCACTTTTGGCGACCAAAAGATGAGCAAATCGGTCGGGAACGTGGTAGATCCGGTGATTCTCTCTGAGCGTTATGGGGTGGATGCCGTGCGCTATCAGATCCTCAGTGAGATGCCTTACAACGGTGACAGCGCTTTTACCAACGAATTATTCCTAGAACGCATCAATTCTGACCTCGCCAACGATTATGGTAACTTAGTTTCGCGCTCTACTGCAATGATAAACAAGTATTTTAATGGCCAACTCCCAGATGCAAGAGAGGAAGGCCCCGAAGACAAAGAATTACTAGAGGTACTCGCTAAGTTACCAGAGGCAATAGAAGCAAAATACGACACCATGCATTTTTCCGAGGCCCTATCAGAGATAATGAAGGTAATTGGCCGCACCAACAAATACATTGACGAAACCGCCCCCTGGGCTCTCTCTAAAGACGACAGCAAAAAAGCCCGTCTCGCCTCTGTTCTCTACAATTTATTAGAGGTAATCAGGGTCACTAGTATTTTACTGCGCCCAGTGATGCCAAATATCGCCCCAGAGACCCTCAGACGCGTCGGAGCGGACGATCAGTGTTCTACATGGCAAAGTGCCCACAAAATCGGTTCCCTGCCCCAAAACGCCAAAATTAGCACCGGAGAGCCCCTTTTCCCTCGTATCCGTATCAGTCAAGAGCTAGAAGAACTAGCCAAATTAGCTTAGAAGCCATAAAAAATACCCCAGCAGCTTGCACCTGCTGGGGGAATTTTAAGCACTAGAAGGTCTAAGAAAGTCCCAAGATCCGGGCCAATAGTCGACATACCTTGCATTAACAAGCACCTCTTGCAAAGATTCACAGCCTTGAAACATGTCGCTAAAATCTTTGACACAAGAGACATCAAAGCTATGCAAATCAAGTCGTTGCAATTTTTTGCATCCGGCAAACATGCGACTCATATCTTGAATTTTGTGTGTATCTCAGCTCGTCAAATCGAGCTCTTCTAGATTTTCACATCCGGCAAATGTCTCCTGCATGTTGACAGAATGGCTAATATCCACATATTCTAGGCCAACAATCGTCTTTAGACTAGTCATATTTTGGAATAAGCCGGCCATTCAAAACGGCCGCATCCCCTTTACAGATTCATGAAAAACAATTTTGTCAATCTCGTGATAGACATTTTGCTTTTCGGCCTGGACAAATCAATCTTGCCAACGTCAGATTGGCCGATAAATACTTTTGTCAGCTAAGTCTTTGTGAACAAAAGTCAGAATTCATTGCTGCTCCTCGATACTGGTAGCAGCCATTACATCATACGGTGATACTTCCATAACCACCACCTCCTTACTGAACTCAGATCTAAGTGCAAGTTAGATTCTTCTAATACTGATAAGGTACACAAAAATAGGCCTCAATATGCCCACTTATCATACTGATTATATCACATAAACATAGCAAAACCCCCAGCACGTCAATAATGCTGGGGGCTTACGCATTACACCGCTTAGTAATTAGCATCCAAATAAGCTTGTATGGCCTTTTTCATCTCTGATAACGAATACTTTGCTACTTCATATTTATGAGGAACCCAACGTTCGTCGCGTTTATAATCCATAATATGAAATTGGACTTTTGGATTGCACCCAGCAAAAATCTGCTTGACATCCTCTCTGTTAGCTTCAGTATATCCGAACTCAAACTCCGGAGACATATAGACATGTTCAAGGGATTTACAATTAACGAACATGTTACTCATATCTTGGACGTTATGGGTATCCATAGTAGTTAAATCGAGCTCTCGTAGCTTTGTGCAACCTTCAAACATCGACCGCATAGATACTGCTTGTTCAGTGTTCAGATGCCCTAAAGAAATTTCCTCGACGTGTGGCATATTGCAAAAGAGTCGCTCAAGATTCGTCGGTTTAAACTGTTGTATCGTTCGGTGGAGAATAATATAGTTTATACGCTGGCGACGATTATCGCCGTCAAGAAAACCCACTAACTCACCTCAAGGAACTTCGACCTCTCCGGCTTCCTTTGTTGAGTTGCTACTACAGATAGTAAGTACACTGCCACTGCTGGTAATTCTGCCAACTACTTCGTTGTCATCTAAATTTCACATAATGACACCACCTTCCTTTCGTCAGTCTTGGATAATGCGTAATAATGTACGTCAAAAGTGGGCACTTGATGCCCACTTGACTATTTCTATTTTAGCACAAATTAGATGCGATCGGCAAAAACAACAAGACGTTGAGAAGCGTCACCACCACCCCAAGACACACCATGACAAGTCATAATGGCTAAGCTGTGTTGACGAGTACCACTAACAGTAGTAGCGCGAGCATTAATGATGTTACTCATAAAGTTGCGACCAGGTAAGCCATCAGGATATAACAGTTCGGTACCACGTGCAGTATATTCGTGGTTATAGATTACCTTTTCCGAAATACGATAATCGGTAGTTTGGCCATTAACAGTGACAGAAAAAGTCGTACCTTCTGGTAAACCAGCCAAATGACCAAATACAGCACCGGTATTATGACCGTAAAGAAAGCTATTGCTATAACGGGCTACACGAGTTCCGGCATCATCAGCGGTAGAACCAGTATCGTACATTGAGATAGTGCGACCACCAATAGTAATATAAGAACCAGATAAGGCTACATCGCTAGCATTTGGTGCCTTAGCACGGGTGACGGTCAACTCAGAACGGGTAGACTGATAAGTATTAGCAATCTCAGAACTCTGAATCGGCTTAGCAATTTCTGTAGCAGTATAATTACTGTTACGATCAGAAATATCGGTATCAGGAATCTGGCCAGCATTAGTGGCCGCTGTGAAGCTTGTCAAGGATGTAAACCCAAGAAAAGCCAACAAAACTAACTGTATCACATGACGGTTCATTTCCACACTCTCCCAATTTAGTGATATAACATCATTATAGCACACTTTTGTCAAAAATGCAAGTGCTTTTGCTTAAATCCTGCTCACAATCAAATTATCTCAAATACAACCAGGGGTTTCCTGGGGCAAAATGCCCCAGGATTGACATTAAGGGTTCTGCTCTTCTTCAAGTCATCTCTTAAGAGAGCGATTATGTAGAGCCATGCTTTGAAATCCTTTATTAAGGATCTGTCTGACTCGCTCGCGTGTCAGGCCTACTTTTTGGCCAATTTCCTCCAAAGTATATTCTCTAGGATAGGGTTCTAGCCCAAACCTCATCAAAAAGATGGTTCGCGTTCTTTGCGGGAATGCATCGATGACTTTTTCTAACCTCTCGCGTAACAGAGTAGTTTCAGCTGCATGACTTGGACTCTCGGCAGACTCATCGGCCACAAAATTGATTAGTGACATTGACTCCGGGTCATTGGCCGCGACGGGCGTATTAAGAGACGCAACAGAGGAAAAAAACTCTATATCATCTTCCACTTGATCCACTGGTCATTGTAATTCGTCCGCTATTTCTGATGGGGTAGGAGTTCTACCTAGCTTTTGAGTTAACTCAGTGGCAGTCTTCCTGATTTTAGCAAACTCCGCATATCGGTGGACCGGTTTTCGGATAATGTCACCTTGCTTGCATATATACCGTTGCATGGCTTGACGAATCCAAAAGACGACATAAGTGGCAAACGTATTGCCTTTGTTGATGTCAAACCTCTCAATGCCCTTGAGAAGCCCTAGTGCACCTTCCTGCAACAAATCTTCCTGTGGAACTCGTTGCTGATTCCTAAATCATTTATGATAGGCGAACCAAATAAGATTTTGATTCTTTTCAAAAATTTGGTTACGAGCTTCCTTGTCCCCTTCTGCCGCACGCTTGAAGAGCCGGCGTTCCTCGGCAGAATAACGAGTTTTTTTAGCCATCGTTATCACCTCCTTTGTGATATCCTCAATGTCTTTTACAGATACAATTTGTATCTGGGATAAATTGATTGTTAAAGAGCAGATACCCCTATTATAGCAAATTATATGCCGGGTGAAAAATGCTTAAGTTTTTTGCGATGTTCCTTGTAACGGGGGTCGTGCTGGCCAACTTCAGCCCAAAACTCTGGTGAGTGGTCCATATGGTTAAGATGAGCTAATTCGTGCAAGATCACATAATCCCTTAGGGGTTCCGGCACCTGCATTAGACCGATATTGAGCGATATGGTACCTGTACTGGAACAGCTGCCCCAGCGCGTATTAGCATGAGACAGACGGCATTTCTCGTAAGAATAGTGGTATTTGTTAGCCCAAAACTCCAATCTATAAGGGAGATACTCGTGGGCTTTTTTGATTAAAATCTTACGTTGAGCATCACGGGCTCTCTGGGTGGCAGGATCTTTCAGTGGTAGTTGTTGGCGAATATTTTTGCGCCCCTGATTCAGATACTTTTTTATTAAAAAATTAGGAGTGTATTTAGGGACAGACATCTGTAATCTACCAGAGGTCGACACCGAAAAACGAACATTGCGAGCCAAGGGGTTTTTGCGGACTAAAACTTCCCCAAACTCAGGATCGTTAATAATCATTAGGCTAATTGGGTCAAAACTTGTTTAAGCTGGGTAGCATAGGTATGTTTACCAGAGAGGACAATTGGACGTTCAAGTTCAGATGGAGCTTCAAGTTCTTCAGTGCGAGCTTCGTATTCAGCTTTGGCTTTTTCAACTGATTTCAGGCGCGTTTTGAGGCGATTACGTAAGGTAGCAACATCTGTTTGGATATAAATTAAAGACGGGTTGTAATGGGCTAAACGTAGAATTTTGTAGACTTCTTTACGGTCTTCTTCCGTGCCAATGCCGCCTTCAAATACTAAGGTTTGGCCAGTTTTAGTAAGTAATTCAATCAGGAGCAGGATATGCTTGCGCTCTAGATCGTTTTTTTCTTTAATATCATCGAGATTGAAATAAGCTGCCTTAAATTGCTTGGCAAACTTCTCACAAAATGTGGTTTTACCGCTGCACGGAGCGCCAAATACTAAGATTGCGCGTGGTTGAGTTTGATTTCCTTCCATATGTACCTCCATAAACTATACTTATTGTATCATACTTTTACTGCTGTTCGCAATACAGACCTGGGCTGGCAGGTAAAATACCCAGCAACAATAGTTGGCAATACCATACAGAAAAGCCGGCAGGATACCCAAAGTAGTGAAAAATGAGACAGCCACGAGTAGATCACAACAAACAAATAGGCTAAAACCGAGCAAGCCGTAAAAGGTGCTAAGATTCTTCTTCTTGGTGTATTGATAGATGCAAGTACCTAGGTTGGCTGCTAAGGTTACTCCGTAAACGACACCGAAAAAGATAATTTGATTGTCAATTGGTAGAACGTAGGCGACAATTAGCGCTAAACAGCTGACGATTAGCCAAATTTTACTAAGTAATGGTTTTTGACAGAGACGGATGAAATGTGAGATTTGGGCAAAAGCGAATACTAACACGCCGGCTGCAGAGACATTATTGATTGCTAAAAGTACGTCAGCGGCAAAAGTAAACAAAAAGGCAATCTGGAGAAACCTATCTTTTTTAAAATATTTAAAAACGAAGACTAAACAGAGAAAAATACCAATTAATTTGAGCATGGTGACGGCAATGGAAGTAGGCCAAAACAACCCAAAAACCAAAATCATCGCATAGATTAATCCCCACAACCAAAACCAAAATGGGCGCTCTAATAGATACTTAAGGGTGCCTTTGATCATTTTTTCTTACTCTTTTTGGGCTTATTGGCAAGTTTAGCCTGAACATCAAATGCTTGCTCATAAACTTTATGCCAACCAAATTGATAGAGTGCGGCACCAATCAGTACGACAAGATTTAACAGAGTAACTTGGCCGTAATTATAGACTACCGACATTAAGCTCAAAATAATTAATCCAGTATTGATAATACGGAATTTGTTTGGTGAATAAGCGCAATATTTAATACGCAAACCACAAACAATATAGATCAGATAGAGTAAAATTGGCGGAATTAGCCAGAGCAAAAAATCAATTGTAATAGTTTGTGACGGGTCTTGAGAAAAAGCTGCAATCAAAAAAGTCGCCCCTAGTAAAGCGACGCCTAACAGGCCAATCAAAGCCAAAACGACACCGTAACCTCTGATAAAACGTCCGTCTGAAGAATCCCAGAATTTTTTCATTTTTTTGTCGTTTGCCTTCATTTTGACCTCCTTAATTTGGCAGGGGCGACAGGAATTGAACCCATATCTACGGTTTTGGAGACCGCTATACTAGCCGTTGTACTACGCCCCTATGCTTTCATTTTAGCATAAAAAAGCCCTCAGACAATAATAAATTGGTGAGGACGATTTTAGCGCTTCTTTTCTTTAACCTCGTTGCGGCCGAGATTTTTCTTGGTTTCGGTGAAAACAACGTGTTTGCGCAAAACAGGATCGTATTTACGAAGAGATAATTTATCAGGGGTGTTCATAGTGTTTTTCTTAGTATAATAAGCACGAACACCCGACTCTTCGGAGACGAGCCCAACTAGTTTGCGTTTAGTATTCTTTTTTGCCATATCTGGTATTTTACCATACTTCTCTTAAAATGTAAATAAAAAATGGAGCCGTGAATCGGACTTGAACCGATGACCTGCCGCTTACAAGGCGGCTGCTCTACCAACTGAGCTATCACGGCACTAAAATAATCTTAACAAACATTCTCAGTTTAGGCAAGGTTTATGTTATAATGATTCTAGACTCTGCTGGAGTCGCATAGTGGCAATTGCAGGAGACTGTAAATCTCCCCTCTTCGGAGTTCGTAGGTTCGAGTCCTACCTCCAGCACCAAATTTAAGCCGTGATAGCTCAGTTGGTAGTAGCGCATCCATGGTAAGGATGAGGTCCCGGGTTCAAGTCCCGGTCACGGCTCCATTTTTTATGGTTTAAGAAATGATTTTACGGCGACGTGACTTAAGTGTAGGGGCTTTGCGTGCTGCAGGTTTTGCGACGGTCTTTTTAGGGGCGGCTGGGCGTTGAGCAGCAGAACGTCGTGCAACCGGACGACGTAGAACTTTGCGTCTTTGTGGCTTTTTAGCCTGTTGCTTAGCGGCGTTTTCGGCTAGTTGTTTTTCGATACGGGCACTGGTGGCAGCCATGGCTTCATGGTCCCCAGCCTCTTCATAGAGCGTAAAAATTTGGCGCAAAGTAGTAACACTATGATCTAATTCATAGGCATTTTCTAAGGACTCAATGGCATCTTTACGACGACCAAGTTTTTCATAAGCCTTGGCCAACGCAATATGACGAGTCGGGACATCGCCCTCAATTGCCAATGCCTGTTCAAAAGCAATCACGGCTTTTTCGAACGAACCAGTTTCCAAATAAATCAGCCCAACGTTATGAAGTGAAGAAGGGTTATCGTCAAGAGATTGAGCGATCTCAAAACATTCAATTGCCTCATCAAATTTACGACTTTTTGCATATAAAATACCGAGGCGGTTATAGGCTGCGGCATTAGTTTCGTCAAATTTTAGAATTGAAAGCAAGGCTCGCTCGGCACGAGCATTCTTGCTCGTTTTCATTGAACTACGTGCTACCGCCCAAAGTTTGTTCATTTGTGATTTAAATTGTGGGCTGTGAACGTCAGACGGCTTTATCTTGGGCTCGTATGGAAAAAAGCAGATCATATAGATCGTGAACACTAAAATCAATACAATAGCAATCATAACTTTATTTTAACACAAATCAGCCACGAGGTGTAGCTTGACGTGACCATTTTGACTGATATTTTCGTATGCAGTAATAAACTTAGGAATTTTATCTAGCCACTTCCCCTGATGAGTCTGGCAAAAAGTCTTAAACAACATTTCAATAGCTGCCTCTATAATCTGCAACGCAAATTGACGTGGGCCTGGTTTATACTCGGCAATTGTTTGCGCTAAACTAGGTAAATCTTGAGGTTTAGCCGCCAAAAGCTGCTTGGCTAGATTTTTAATCTGAGGGGTAGTTTTAGGCGGCTCAGTAAAATCGATTGGTTTTCTTAAAAAATACACCTGTGAGCGCGATAACACAGTGGGGAGGAGGGCGGAAGGCATCTTGGTAAGTAAAATAAAATGATAATGTTCGGGCGGCTGCTCGATGGTTTTTAGTAAAGCGTTGGCTGCTTCAGGAGTCATCACGTCGGCCGGTGAAATAATGAAGAAAAAATCTTTGCGACGCTTACTACGAGTGGCATTGACAACTTCACGAATTTGATCAATTGAGATGGTGACTTTATTTTCCAAAGGTGATATTACAATAGAGTTTTTGATTTTGAATTTATGGACATTTGGATTAATTGCAAAAATACTACAATTAGTGCGAGCAGCGATTTCGGGGATTTGGTCTGGATTGTCAAAAAACATCGTAAAACTCCTTTGGCACAGGGGCCGTAAAGATACGGCGGTCGCCTTCTGGGATGGTGATTTCAAGCTGATAGGCGTGTAAAAACAGCCTAGAAGATGCCTCGCCATACACACTATCACCTAGGATTGGCGTGCCGAGGTATTGTAAGTGGACTCGAAGCTGGTGAGTGCGGCCGGTTTTGGGTTTGAGTTCCAACAGAGAGAATTGGTCATTTTGCTGTAAAACTTTGTAATAAGTCTGACTGGCTTTACCGCTAGCATCGACCATAAAAGTTGTAGGATGTTTGTAATTACGAATAATTGGCAGGTCAATTAATGCCTCTGGTTGCTTGGGGCGCCCTTCAACCACGGCATAGTAAGTCTTGTGAGTCTTGCGGTCTTGGAACTGTTTACGGAGCATTTTTTGCGTCTCTGGGTCTTTGGCCAAAATTACTACCCCTGATGTATCTCTGTCAAGACGGTGCACAAGAAGTCCGTAATCTTCCAGAGTAGGCTCGGCACAATACTCCCCTTTAGCCATAGAGAGTAATCCAGCGGGCTTATTGACCACCAAAATATGTTCATCCTCGTAAATAACAGGGAGTTTAGGTAATTTTTTGGTTTTTTCGGGTGTATCTAAAACAATCTGGGCATCAGGTGCGATTTGAGCATTAGGCTTCAGGATAGGAGTGTCATCCACAGATACACGCCCTTCTTTAATGAAACGCTGCAGGGTAGAACGATTAAACTCGGGATGTTGCTGAACTAATAAATGGTCTAGTCTTTCCCTATTATCCGGTTTTTCGGTGTCAGCTAATTCTAAATCACCATTAATTACCCGAGACATCTGAGGTTTGCTGAATTTTTTGCCTGTGCGAATCATTTATAAAGCCCAATTGCTTTTTGGACGGTGCGGAGTTTGGCGTTGGCAACTTTATTGGCGTATTCCTCACCTCTAGCCAATATCTGTTCTACCTCTTGGTCAGAAATTTGAGCTACTCTGGCTTGAAAATCGGACAAGAAAGAGCTAACAGAAGTGGCGACTTTTTGCTTAAGATCACCGTAATGCGTCTCGCCACTCCAGGTGCTAATAACGTCCTGTAGTGGGACCCCTGAGAGCAGAGCCTCAATCTGGATTAGATTACTAATACCAGGCTGATTCAGCATATCAAATTTAATCACCCCAATACTATCTGTGGTGGCAGACATAATCTTCTTAGCCGCCTGCTCCGGTGTATCAGAGAGGCAAATCTTTGACTTATCAGAGGTGGCACTCTTGCTCATCTTCTTCTCTGGATCAGTTAACGAACGAATACGCAGACCTTCTTCGCGCCCCATAAACTTACTCTGTTCTTTCTCTGAAGCAGGTAAAGTAAATAATTCGCCAAATTTGTTATTCATGCGAGTAGCGATATCACGGCAAAGTTCTAGGTGTTGGAATTGATCTTCGCCTAATGGTACGTATTTTGCATCATAAAGCAAAATATCAGCCGCCATCAAAATTGGGTAATTAAAGAGGCCCACAGAGATAGATTTTTCATTCTGGCCAGCGGATTTTTCTTTAAATTGGGTCATGCGAGACGCTTCGCCGAAATAAGTGAAACAATCAAGAATCCAACAGAGTTCGGCATGTGCTGGCACGTGTGAATTGCGATAGATATGAACATGGGGATTATTAGCATCAAGGCCGGCCGCTAGATAATATTTGAGCCCCCTGATCGTCTGTTTATAAAAATCCGTATGATCAATAGGGGTAGTAAAAGAATGCAAATCAGGGAGAAACATGTTAATTTCGTAATCCCCGGCATATTTTTTAGCGGCATCTACCATTGGTAAATAGGCACCAAGGTAGTTGCCGAGCGTGGGTTCCTCGTTAGTACGAATACCAGTTAAAACTGTAGGTCTTGCTTGCATACTTTTATTTTAGCATATTTTTGATATAATTGAACGAGTGGGGCATTAGCTCAGTTGGCTAGAGCGCTTCAATGGCATTGAAGAGGTCATCGGTTCAAATCCGATATGCTCCACCAATTTTTTTGAAATAAAAAGCGGCCCGAATGGACCGCTATTTTTACACATGAAACTTCACGGCAATATCCCTTTGCGCTTCTAGAGCCGTTACCGTTGCTAGGTTGCTTGGTTTCATAGACCAAATTCCTATCAACACGTCTAGACGTTGAGCTAATGAGTCCAACTTGGCAATTTCACCTAAACACCATAAAGCGTCAAGTTGCTCTAAGGCTCTTTGACACTCTTCACTTGTAGGCACAGGTATCTGCCCTACTGACTGGTGAATCGTTTGGTGAACGTTGAGCCGCTCTAGACGATACCTCAGGTAAGGATGCCCGCGTAGAGCCTTTGCATACCCAGAACATCAATTTGAGCGCGACCATAATAAATGGTGCTTGTTGTACTTTTGGGATTTGACTTTGCGTGCTTGTTTCATGCGTCTTTTTGTGCGTTTTCTTGACATATCACCACCTCCATCGGAAAAACGCGCTTATAAGGTGCTCCACCTTATTTATTATAATAACTTATCATGCTGCATGTGTCAAAATATGCTATAATCGTGCTATTGGGGCGTTAGCTCAGTTGATAGAGCGCGGCATTCGCATTGCCGAGGTCGCGAGTTTGAATCTCGCACGCTCCACCATTTTTTTATGACAAAACCACGCCATTTGGGCGTGGTTTTTGATGATTATGGCAAATCTTTCATTTTTTCTTTATCAACTCTACCATTTTCGTCCCGAGGACAGGTTAATCAAGCTCAAACGACAAATAGAATTGGGAAAAATACTATTGCTCCAAAAACCATCAGAGCCATTTTCTTTGCCATAGCAACCACCTCCTTAGAGAGATTTCCTCTATATTATACCACGTTTTAGCGTTTACTGAACTGTTCGCGGCGACGAGCAGAGCGCAAACCGTATTTCTTGCGTTCTTTTTCGCGTGGATCGCGTTTAATAAAGCCGGCTTTCTTCAAAACCGGACGCAAATCTGGGAATTTGGCGACCAAAGTCTTAGAAATAGCCAACTTAATCGCATCAACTTGACCAGCCAAACCACCACCGGAAACACGAATCGTGATATCAAAATCACTCTGCTTGTCGGTCAGAGCTAATGGATCAGTAATCTCGGCTAACAGAGTCTTGTTACCAGAGAGATATTCGAGTGCCGGCTTGTCATTAATAGTGATATTTCCCTTGCCATCATAAAGACGAGCACGAGCAGTAGCAGATTTGCGACGGCCGAGGCCATAAATATAAGTTTTCGTAGCCATTATTTAATCTCCTTTGGGTTTTGAGCAGCGTGGGCATGTTCTGGACCAGCAAAAACGTGTAGGCGCTTCATGCGGTCGGCGGCCAATTTATTCTTTGGCAACATCCCCTTAACTGCGTGTTCAATTGCACGAGCTGGGTTTTTAGCGAGAACTTCTTCTAATTTAAGCTCCTTAAGTGAACCAGGGTGGCCACTGTGGCGATAATATTTCTTGTCGATCATCTTATTACCAGTCACAACTAAATCTTTGGCGTTAATTACGACCACATGATCACCGTTATCGGTGTGCGGTGTATAAGTAACCTTTGATTTACCCATTAATTTATCAGCAATAATCACAGCAACTTTGCCTAGTGGCAACTTAGAAGCGTCTACTAAATACCAATCACGCTTAATTTCTGAGGATTTTTGACTATAAGTTTTCATTATTTATCCTCCTTGATCTTAATGTCGTCTACGAAAGAAATCGTAGCCATTTCAGCGTTATCGCCCTTACGAAAACCAGCGCGCTCAATGCGTAAATAGCCTGAATTGCGTTTGATTTGTGGGGCAATCACATCCATTAATAGATGAGCGGCATCTTGGTCACCCAAGCGAGCAATCAAAATACGACGATTAGCCAAACCACCTTTTTTAGCGATAGTGACCAATTTCTCGGTATAACGACGCATTTCTTTGGCGCGTGCCAAAGTAGTAGTAATTTCTTGATATTCGATCAACGAACACATCAGCCCACGTAATAGTGCTCGGCGTTGATCTTTTTCGCGGCCGAATTTGCGACCTTTATATCCGTGACGATGCATATTAAATATTTAACTCCGTTAATTTATCTTTGACTTCGTCAAGGGCTTTGGTACCAAAACCTTTCAGCTCCTTGAGATCTTGCTCGGAAAGCATTACCAAATCACGAACAGTTTGAATTTCGTTATTGATAAGTGCATTGGTAGTACGGGCAGACAAAGCGAGGTCTTCAATTGGCAACATCAGGTTAGAATCATCATCAACAGATTCGGCACCTGGGACGCCAGCTGTCTCAACGGTAGTGCCACCGGCGAGGGCAGTGTATTGATTGACCAAAATTGCAGCAGCTTCTTCAAATGCTTCACGCGGAGTAATCGTACCATCAGTGTCGATGATCAGATTAAGTTGCTGTAGGTTGGTATCTTGGCCAACACGGGTGTTAGCAACTTTGTAACGGACGCGAAGAACAGGGGTGAAAACAGCATCCAGCGCAATCATATCGCTGTGTTTACGTTCTTTGCCAGATTTTTCGATAGTTTGATAACCACGGCCAGTTTCGACCACAAAACGCATTTTAAGCGTATACTTAGGGTCGTCAATGTGGCAGATAGTTTGGTTAGGATTGCTAATTTCAACATCGGCTGGTAACTTCATATCTCCAGCAACCACACGTGGTTTGCCATTCTTTTCGGAAGTTTGCTTACTGCCTTTAACTTCGAGCATCAATTCGACTGGTTCATCAGTATGAACCTTGAAACGAATGTTTTTGAGGTTGAGCATAATGTCTACCACGTCTTCACGTACACCAGGGATGGCGGTGAATTCGTGGTTGATACCCTCAATGCTAAAAGAGGTGATAGCGGCACCTTTGATGCTAGAAAGCAAAACCCGGCGTAAAGAATTACCCAAAGTGTTGCCATAGCCATAATACAACGGGCGAATCACAAATTCGGCGCTGTTGTCTTTGAGGTCTTTGACCTCTGCTAATTCTGCTTCGTGAATAACTTTTGTTGTCATATCTTCTTCTCCTTTTAGCGTGAGTAATACTCAACGATTAATTGTTCGTTAATGCCCACCTCAGCTTCTTCGCGCTTTGGTAGTCCGGTAATTTCAATTGTCATTTTCTTAGCGTTGACTTTAAGCCAACTCATCTGTTGCTGGCTAGCAGCAGCGATGATATTGTCCAAATTCTGGAAATAGGCCGATTTTTTGGACTTTGGACGCACTTCTAGAGTGTCGCCTGGGTTCAAACGGATTGATGGAATATCAATACGATGGCCGTTTAAGAGGAAATGGCCATGAGAGACCAATTGACGGGCTTGACGACGAGTGGTCGCAAAACCAGCTCTATAAACGGCGTTATCAGCGCGGCGTTCCAAAAATTGTAACAAATTTTCACCAGTTAGACCGTCAGCCTTGGTGGCTTCTTTCATCAACTTGGCGAATTGTTTCTCAAGCAAGCCATACAAACGACGTACTTTTTGCTTCTCGCGCAATTGTGTGAGATATAGGCTGCCACCACGTACACGCATTTGAGCGTGTTCACCAGGAATACCTGACTTTTTGGCCATAACTTTGTGAGCCTTGGGCGCCAAAGCATAACCTTCGCGGCGACTTTGCTTGACAATAGGTGATCTGTCTCGTGCCATTATGGTTTCCTTTCTCCCTTAGGACGCACACCACCGTGTGCAATCGGGGTTACATCCGAAATACTGTTAATAGTGAGTCCGACGCCAGCAGCGGCGCGAATCGCACTATCACGACCAAGACCAATGCCTTTTACAAAGATATCGACACTGTGCATGCCGTGATCTTTTTTGGCGGCCTCAATAGCTTTTTCGGCAGCAATTTGAGCGGCATAGGCCGTACCCTTTTTACTACCACGAAAACCATTGGCGCCCGCCGAGGAAGCGGTCAGAGCACCACCAGCCTGATCGGTAACAGTAATAATCGTATTATTAAAAGTAGCGTGAATATGGACTTGGCCAACTGGAACCTGACGCTTGCGCTTTTTGGCTTTTTTAGCCTTAGGAGCGGGAACGTCTGTTTCCACTGGTTTTTTATCCATAACTTGTTCTGGAGCTTTTACTTCTTCTGTCATGATGTCTCCTTAAGTCTTACTCGCTGCTTTAGGTTGTGCACCACCGACCGCGATCGCCTTACCCTTACGAGTACGCGCATTCGTACGGGTACGCTGGCCGTTTACAGGGAGTTTTGCCTTGTGGCGTAACCCCTTGTAGGAATTAATATCCTTGATGCGTTTAACATTGTTGGTTACGAGACGTTTGAGATTGCCTTCAACAATATACTTATTGTTGATAATCTCGTTGAGCTTTTGCTCATCAGCCTCGGTGAGATCTTTCACCCGAGTGGTAGGCTCAATTTTGGCCTCCGCAAGGATGGCTTTACTGGTCGTGCGTCCAATCCCATAAACATAAGTGAGGCCAATCCACACTGGTTTATCGGAAGGGATCACAACACTTGCAATTCTTGCCATGCTTAACCCTGCCTTTGCTTATTCTTAGGTTTTTTCTTATTGATAACACGCAGCACACCCTTACGGCGTACAATGATGTCATCTGGTGAGATTTTTTTAACACTGGCACGTACTTTCACAGTATTATAAAACCCTTTCCTTTAATGTTGTAGAATTCACAACATTTGTCTTGGTACGTATTCAAGACAAACGCTACGAACTCTCGCAACGGTTAATATTAATGATTGAGGCGGAAGCTGATTCTACCCTTTGAGAGATCGTAAGGGGTAAGCTCAACCTCTACCTTATCGCCCGGGACCAAACGAATGTAGTTTTTTCGCATTTTCCCGCTCATATGGGCGATAATATTATGGCCGTTCTCAAGCTCCACGCGGAACTGCGTGTTCGGTAAAGCCTCAACGACAGTACCGGTGAGTTTAATCACTTCCTTTTGACTAGCCATAAATTACTCCTTTATTGTAGCACAAGAATCTGAGGTTGTAAAGGGTAAAATGCAATTTTCTGTAAAATTATTACAATATATTAATTATCAATTAAAACTGCACGCACAAATTGTCGAGATAGATAGGTCTGTTGGGCTTGAGACCATTGCCCAGTACAACTGATCAAAGTTAAGGATTCTTTGCCTTTTTCGGGGCTTCTTTGAGCGGTCGCCATATAATCATCAGCTTGGTCTAGAGGAATAGTATTACTTTCAACAACTTTGTACTTAAAAATCTGGCCATCACCACGCTCAATTACCACAACATCACCGTTGGTTAAATCTGGTAGATGTTTAAATACACCGTCACGGGTAGGACCACCGTTGTGCCCATTAATAATCATGGTGCCACCCGCCCCTGGCTTACCAGAGGAAGTATACCAAGCAGTATCAAAAATATTAGCGGGGGTATCAATTTCTCCCTTATTATTGATCCCGAGACCCAAAACGCGAGCATTTTTCACATTTAGGCGATTAATAGAGATATAACGAGGACGATCAGGGGCGACGGTATATGCGGCTTTTTGGTCATCCGTAACATCATTTTCGTCAACATTGCTAGTAACAGGGGCAACAGCGCGTTCGCTACCTTCTTTGCTACGGTAATATTCATGCTCCCAGAAAATAACTCGGACTAGAAATAGGAGTACGAGCAATCCCAGTACTCCCCACAGCACTCTTGGCCAATTTTTCTTCCACCAGCTTAGATTAAGGCTCATTCGAACTCATCATAGGTTACCATTAACGCACGGGAATTGAGCTGCCTGATGTTCTCTAACGCTACGGTAACGATGATCAAAAGACCAGTACCAGAGAGTGAGAGACCGATTGGTGCTCCGGTAATGACAATAAAGATGTAATCTGTAATAAATGGTAACATCGCGATCAAACCAAGCGCGATGGCCCCGAAAAGATTAAGACGGTTGATGATTTTACTGAGGTAATCTGCGGTTTGCATACCTGGACGCACCCCTTCGATAAAACCACCTTGTTTTTGGAGATTATCAGCAATTTCCTTTGTATTAAAGATAATCGAAGTGTAGAAATAGGTAAACAACACCACTAAGGCAAAGTACATTGCTGGGTAGAAGAACCACTGTGCAGTGATACCGTTAGGATAGAGCGCGGCAAAGTTTGAGGCCGATGGCGCCGAGAATAGGGCTACCAGAGCGTTACCAAAGCCACTAGTCGGGAAAGAGGATAAAATCACCTGACCAATCAAAGCTGGCAAGGAGAGGAATGCCATCGCAAAGATGACCGGAATCACGCCCGCCGCAATTAATTTAATCGGCAAAATAGACTTAATTCCGCCATAGGCGCTATTCCCTCGTACCCTTTTAGCATAGTTAATCGTGATAATACGCTGAGCCTCGTTAATCTTAACCAAGAAGTAAATCACAATCAACATCGCAATCGCAAAACCAAGCACAATCCAGAAAGTAGTTGGATTAACAGGGAGGTTAAACCAGCCGAAAATGGAAAGTGTACCATTGGAAGTGTCCATCAAGGATGCACCTAGAGTGGCCAAAGTATTCGGCAATTGGGAAATAATTGAAGCAAAGATCATGGTAGAAATACCATTGCCGATTCCCTGTTCGGAGACCAATTCACCGAACCACATCAAGATTACCGAGCCAGCGGTCATACTAGCGACAGATAGGACCCAGTTCCAGAACGTTGGCTCAAAGGTGGCGCCACCACTGGACGCAACCGATTGATACAAAATAAAAATATAGGCAATTGATTGGATAATTGCTAGTGGAACAGAGAGAATACGGGTCCACTGATTAATCTTGCGACGACCCGTCTCACCATCACGTGACAATTCCTCCATACTCGGGATTGCTTTGGTCAATAATTGGATAACAATGGATGAGGTAATGTAGGGGCCTAGACCAACCAGAATAATAGAGAAGGCGGTCAGCCCACCACCAGAGATAAGATTCAAAAATCCACCGAAATCAGATTGGGTGATTAAATTCTGCACGGCATCTTTAAAAGTACCGGCATCACCCATTGGGACAGGAATATGGGCTAAAAGACGATATGCAACAATAATCAGGACAATCGCAAGAATGCGCTTGAGCATGTCTTTATTCTTGAACGAACGGAAAATGTTTTTGAAATCCATATTACCTCTAATTACTCTATTTATCTTACCACAGTTTGGCTAAAAACTGAACTTATTTCTTGATAGCTTTGCGCTGTGGAATAGCTACTTGTTTGAACGAACCACCAGCTTTTTTAATGGCAGCAACAGCGGTCTTGCTAGCCCCCTGAGTTTCTAGATCAATCTTAGCGGTCATTTCACCGCGCAAGATGATTTTGACCTTTTCATAAGGGGTAGCAATGAGATCTTTTTTGGCAAGGACAAAGTTGTCAACTTTACCAGAAAGACCGTTCAAACAATCAGTGTAAACCACCGTAGCTTTGGGGTGGATAGATTTAAAACCTTTGAGCTTTGGAATAGCCTGCATAAAGGCTTTTTGGCCGCCCATGAAGGTAGCTGGCATCTTATTGTGACCAGCTCGGGACTTTTGACCCTTGGTACCACGACCAGCGGTTTTACCCTGGCCAGCGGAAATACCACGACCTTTGCGGTTAGGACGAGTATTCTTGTTTACCTGTAATTCATTGTATTTCATTATTTCTCCTCCTTTTTGGTGGCTTTCTTTGCCGGAGCCTTTTTGCTAGTAGCCTTATTGATGGTAGTGATCCATTGGCTGCGTGGAGTTTGTTGCTTGAGACCTTCAATTACGGCGTAAGCGATATTTACTTTGTTGGCACCACCGATGGACTTGGAAATCAAGTTTTTTACCCCTGTTAAACCAATAATGGAACGCACCACACCACCGGCAATAATACCAGTACCGGGAGCAGCTGGTTTCATCAATACATCGGCGCCATCAAATTTAGTCTCGGTTTCATGACAGATAGTTTCGCCATCCATGTGAAATTCAATCATGTCTTTTTTGGCCTTGGTAGTGGCTTTTTGGACAGCGCTGGTGACATCTACACCTTTCGCAACGCCAATACCAACCTTATTCTTGTGGTTACCGATGGCTACTAGAGCTTTAAAGCGCATACGACGACCACCTTTAACAGTACGAGAAACGCGGTCAATGCTAATGGTAACATCATCAAATTCTTTAGGAGCGCGTTCGACACGGCGATTGCGGTCACGACGCTGGTTGCGACGGTCCATCTTTTTACCAGAGATATCGCGCTTGGTACGAGTAGCAGCGACATCGTCGGTCATCTTGAGAGTACCGGATTTGTTGATTACTTTTGCTTCAGCCATATTAGAACTCCAATCCTTCCTTGCGGGCAGCATCTGCAAGAGCAGCCATGCGGCCAGCATATAATTTTGATCCGCGATCGAACATTACGCATTTGATTTTAGCTTTTTTCGCTTTAGTAGCGATTTCTTTGCCAATCACAGCGGCCATTTCGGTCTTAGTCCCGGTAATTTTGCTTCCAACAGTGGTAGCATAGGCCAAAGTGACTTTTTTATCATCATCAATAATTTGCGCAATGATGTGCTTGTTGCTGATATTAACGCTGAGACGCGGACGGTCAGCGGTTCCATGTAGTTTAGCGCGAGTACGACGCGCACGATTAATAGCTTTCATTAGCTTGTAGCCCCTGCCTTTCCGGCCTTGCGGAGAATAACTTCATCCACATATTTAATGCCTTTACCTTTATATGGTTCGGGTTTCTTGAGGCTGCGAATTTCAGCCGCAACTTGCCCGACTTTCTGCTTATCAATACCACTAACGGTGATTTCCATCTTGTCAACTTTGAGTTCAACATCATCTGGAGCAGTATATTTAACAGGGTGAGAAAAGCCGAGAGCCATCTCAATCTGCTTACCACCGCCAGATAGACGAAAACCGACACCATTGACTTCGAGTTTTTTCTCGTAGCCTTTAGTGACGCCTTGGACAGCGTTATTTAGTAATGCACGTTGAAGACCATGCCAAGCACGTGACTTGGGCTCATCATCAACACGGGTGACAACAGCTTCGTTGTCTTTCACTTCAACCTTGGTGTTAGGTTGGACCGGCACATTGAGTGAACCTTTTGGCCCTGCGACAGTAATTTCTTTGTCGCCGACCGTGATTGTCACTCCCGCCGGAATTGGTACGGGTTGTTTTCCGATACGACTCATAAAAAATCCCTTTGTTAATTAATACTCCGACAATTATATCACAGGCTATCTGTTTTGACAAGGGTCGAAAAAATACCCCGCTCATATCTACGAACGGGGATAAAAACTGTATCAGATTATCGACTCTGAATATATTGTACTAATTCGCCAACGGTTTTAACACTCATAATCTCATCGCCCAAATCAACTTCTAAACGCTCTTCTAGTTCACAAGTCAACTCTAACGCATCTATAGAATCTAGACCTAAATCTTTTAAAGTTGCTGATTCAGTGATTTGTCCTGGAGTAATCTGATGTTTTTCTCATAATATTTGCTTGATTGTTCCTAAAATGTCCATTTTGCCACCTTCCTTTCAACAACCTTACAAACCATTATTAATGTGCTGGCACTCGAAGCACCTTCGTGAAGCCCATTATATCATGATATAATGCGAGTATGGATGATGAATATTGGGAAGCCGAAATGGAAGAAGAGATGCGCATTCGTGAACGGGCAGAAGAAATGGGCATCGACCCTGAGCAAACCGACCAATTAATCCGCGCAAAAGGTGATACTTTTGATATTACAGATGAAGATTTGGACGAGTTAGTCAACGAATAATTTATACATGTCTTGCTTTGCGGCGGGCGGTTTCAATTAGTTTGGTGGCTTGATAACGAATTGGGTCGATAATTAAATCATGGGCGGGAGTGTATTTGAGCTCGTTCACGCCAAAACTACGTTTGAACTGGGAAACACCGTAAAAACGGTGGTCGGTTTCGTCGAGACCAACAATACCCCAGAGGTTGTAACGCATAATTCCCCGTCCCCTCGCGTCCGCCATCGCAGCCAAATGTAGCAAAGGTGCAGCGGAATGTTTGGTGCCCAGCCCCGAGGAAACACCGTAGTGATAACTAGCCTCATTGCCGTAAAAAATCATAAAATTCTGGGCCAAAGTTTCACCATCTAATTTTGCCGTATACATCACCACCTCATCGTTTGGCGCAAAAGCCGCGAATTGTTTAGTCAAAAAGTCCTCTGAAAAAGCATAAAACTTCTGTCTTTCTGCAGTTTGTAGCTGTATCTGATAAAACTCGTGGACGATTTTTGGGTCTTGCGAACGTGAGATTTCAATATCTAACTTCTGGGCTTTGCGAATCTTACGACGGAAGCTCTGGCTGGCACCGGCCAGAATCTCCTCCTCTGATTTATGTAAATCTAACACACCAGCATATTCCACCGACAGATACATCGGGGCTTTTTTGAGTCCCAAATCACGCATTAATTTTAATGATTTATCAGATAATTCTAACTGTGGACGCACGCGCACAAACACACAATGGTGTTTTTGCCCCTGTTCTTTCATGTCGGCGAATAATTGCTTGACCAGAGATTTTTTACCCCAGTCCACAATCGGTCCACCAGCAATCGCCAGATGGCGACCACGTTTAGCGGCTTCTACCACGCCAGCATAAGCGGCCACGATTTTACCCTTATTATCTACTGCAATGCGACGCACCACATCGTTGCCACGCGAGCTATAAAATTCATAAAAATCCCAGGATTGCAAGAAATTCGCTTCCTCGTGAGAAGTGACGAATTTATCCCATTTTTCTCTGTTATCCGCATCAACAATTTTCATAAATGCCTCGCTTTCTTGCGTAAAGTTTCAAAAGTATGCGTCAATTTATAATGCGCTTTATTTAAAATCAAATCATAGGCTGGCACATAATTAACCACCTCGCCGCCAAAACCTTTTTTGAAGGTGGTGACACCAGCATAACGGTGTTCAGGCTGATCTGGTGGTGCAATCCCCCAGAGGTTGTAACGCTGATAACCCTCTTTTTTAAGATCACGCATCACCTGCCATTGAATAGCATAGGCGCCAGAATATTTGCGATTTAGATCTGTACTAGCCGCCTCGTAATAATCCGCCTCGTTACCGTATTTCAAGATTAGACCATAGGCAATCGGTTTTTTACCCTCTGCTTCGGGGGTATAAGCCACATAAATTTGAGCTTTGTCACCAAAAGCTTTACGCTCGGCTAACAGAGTATCCAGATTTGGCGGAATAAAGTTTTGGCGGGCCGCGGTTTCGGCCTGCACAGCTTGGAATTCACGGAATAGCTCCTCGGTATTACCGTGCTCCACAATCACACCTTGGCGATCTGCCTTACGCACCTCATATCTGGTCTGGCGACGCATATCGGCCATCAGGTCTTCTTCAGATTTGGTCAAATCAATCATGACCGTATGCTCAGCGGCCAAATGCATCGGCGCCACCACCGCACCCATTTTGCTCAAAATTTGGCGATTTTCAGGAGTATCTGCAAGTTGAGGACGAAAACGCACGAATACACATTTAAAGAGTTCCCCTGCTTCTAGCATCGCAGTTTTGGCTAATTCTACAGCCTTTTTATCCTGCCAGTCAATTAGAGGGCCACAGGGAACTTCCAGATAGCGACCACGTTTGGCATCTTGAACAATCATCAAACCCAAACCATCTTTGCCAACCACCTTCATCACATATTCATTGCCTAAAATTTTATGCATCTCTGCCCACAAAGGCGATTGCAGAAAATTAGCCTCCTCATGCTTCTCTAATAATGCTTCCCGTCCTTTGATTGGTTCTTTTTCTGTCATTTTACGTACCTATCAATAATTTTAGTTGCCGGCGTCAGTTTATTAACAGGGTAATGTAACGGCAAATTAATAATTTCTGAACTTATTCTAACACTATTTGGACAATCTTTTTCGGGGTAATTAACTTTTTGATAATAGCGCTCTGGTGATACCGGTGGCGTATACCAGATTTCCTCAAAACGAAAGCCTTTTTTGCGCAGTTCTGCTAATAATTCGTCTCGGTTTTTGACCAATTGGAACCCCCGAATCGGTCCACGCCCCTCTGGTGGAATCTGTTTTAATTGCTTTAGCGCGCGTTTTGCTTGCCAATGGGTCAAACGCGTGTTCAATTTTAATCCCGTATCGGCCGAGGGTTCAATCCAATGAAACAAACGTAGCATCCCTGTAAACGGTTTGTCTAGATGGATATGGGCCAAACCACGCATACAGAGCCCGAAAAACGGGTACCAGCGTGTACGTAGGCGATCAGACAGCTTTGGCTTGTGGGTGGGCTGAACGGGCATTTTAGCAGCTTTAGACCGCAAAATCAGTGCTCCGCCGGTAATAGTATCGATGGATTTCCCTTTACCAAAAGATAACATCGTAGCATCACCAATAGTGCCAACTTCACGCCCATCAGAGTATTTGACCCCTGTACAATGAGCTAAATCTTCAATAATTAGTAAATTATGCTTTTGCGCGACTTTTTCAATTTTAGTAATATCACAGGGGAGCCCTAGGGTATTCTGAATAATGATTGCCTTGGCTTTAGGGTGTTTCTTGAGAGTATCAGAGAGGCTCTTAGCACTGTAATGCAGATTTTTGGCAATAATATCAGCAAAAACAGGGGTACAACCAGCCGATTGAACGGCTTCAACTACTGCATAACAGGTCAGACCATTGATAATCACCTCGCCACCCTTAGGTAACAGAGATTTTAACCCAGCACAAATCGCCGAGCGCCCACTCTGATAGAGTGCCACATTACTAGGAGTGGCATCATAACGTCCTGCTAGGTGTTGTTTTAGGCGCATTGAGTGATAATTCATGCCCCAAGCAAAGGTATGCGCCAGGGTATCTCGGAAACGATAATTAGCGGCTTTTCCTAGGAATAGCATTATTCGATCTCTCCCAATACGGTTTTAATGGCACGGGCAAAATCTTCTGGGTCAGAGATATAGGGAGCGTGAGTCCAATGTTTATACATCTTGAGCGTGCTACCCTTGATGCGTTGATGTATGATTTTAGCCTGACGTGGTGGCGTGACGCGATCTTGCTCGCCCCAGAGAATTGTAGTTGGCACGGTAGTATTTTCAATTTGTAAACTGCGGTCTGATTCCAGCATGTTTGTCAGGGTTTTCTTCATATTTTCAGGAGCACGGTCGTAATCACTGGCGCCGACTACCTTATGTACGACTCTTCTGACCCCTGGAATTTTCTTGAAACCAGCAAAAATCTTAGAGCCCATACGTAAAATTTCGCGCTTACGCGATGGCTCATAAACACCAGCTGAAGACACTAGGATGAGGTGTTTGAGCTTGTCTGGCTTCTGTTGTAAGAGATTCAAAAGGATGCGACCCCCATTACTGTGCCCTAAAGCAATCGCTCCATCAGGGATATTCTGATCCGCCCATTTGACGTAATCTTCAATCGTAAAGACTTTTTGTGAATTAGTGGTCAGGCCAGGGACATGGAGCATCTCATACTGCACCCCCTGTTTTTTCAAAGTAGCAAGCGTAGTATCCCAATGACTCGTCGTATAAGTCCACCCGTGAATAATGTATAATTTAGCCATTTTAATTCAGTCCTCTCTTGGCACGGCGCTTAACGGCGGCTGGCTCACGGCGGGGTAATTTAGCCGCATCTTCTGGATTTGCCAATAATTTCTCAATAATCCATTCTAAATACTGGCTCCCCTTAAAAATCAGAGTTTCGTCACCAGTAGTATTTTTCTCAATAAATTTGAGGGCCTTACGGGGGTCTAGAGTGGTAACTACGGTCAAGCCCAATTCTTTGAGGCGTGGTGCGGTATACTTTTTGGTGCGACGCCCAACCAAAATCACCATTTCGGGCTTCACTTGGGCGATCAAATCAGCCAATTTACGGTGTTCTTCACCTTCAATCGACCCCTGTTCTACAATGTCGCCAATCACTAGCCATTTGTGGCCAGTTTTCATCGAACGGGCCATTCTGAGAATAGACTCCATACTGATTAAATGGGCATTGTAGCTACTGTCAATCAGTTTTAGCCCGTTTTTACCTGGGAAATAAGAGCTACGACCAGGAGCAAACTCCACCTTTGAGAAGTCAGTCTTTAGAGGCACTTTGAGATACTTGAGCAAATCTTCCAAAATCAACAGTTGTGTAGCCAATTCTTTAGGCTGTGGTTGGCCAAAATGGAAAGTGGTGCTCTGGAAAGTAAAATCAGTGCGAGTCGGATACACTTGATAACGCTTTAAGGCTGAACTTTTAACCTTGATAACCTCGGCTTTAATCTTGGCGGTGGATTTTTTCATCATTTCATTGTCGCCGTCAATATAAACTCGTTTGGTAGTATTCTCTGGTAAAGTAGCAAATTCATGGGCAATCGCAGTCTGGAGATCAGGGTAAAGACCAGCTTTGACCTGCCCCTCGAACTGAATCGCGTGCGACAATCCCAGAGATAGCCAGACCGTCACCTCCGGTTTTAGCCAAGTTGCCAAAAATTCGGCCTCATGTGGACGCTCACCATCAATTTCTACCACATAAAACTTCTCGGTATGTTTGTAAAAAATTGATTTGATTGGCACAGCCACAATCAGATAAAGCCAGCGCAGTTTAGAACCAGTAATACCTTTTAGCCCGACCATATCGAAAGCAATACCAAAGGCCGAATTGGCATCATGAGAATAGTGAGCACGGTCACCTAGAGACGCTTCCATCAGATAGAGCATGGTGGTTTTGCCAACCGAGCCAGTCAAAGCAATCACACGTGGATGCCAGCGTTTAAAACTAAAATTAGCAAAAAATCGGAAATATCCCGCTGCGACAAAGTATAATTTCTTCTTTAATTTCGCCACAAAACTCATGGGTTTATTATACCATGACTTGACTTTTTTAGTATTCCATGGTAAAATAAAGGTATAGGTTGGTCATCAATTTATTGTACTTTAATAAGGAGGTAATTATGCAAAAGGAAACTTTGAGACAAATAGTCGCACAAAATGTGCGCTATTGAAGAAAAAAGAAGGGTTTAACGCAATCCGATTTAGGATATTTAGCAGATTTGCACAGAACTTATATCGGTGGTATTGAGCAAAACAGACGGAACATTTCCCTACAGGCATTAGAAAAAATTGCTCATGCACTGGCGATAGAGCCCTATAAACTTCTCAAATCGCACAGCCACCCCCAATAGGAGGTGGCCTTTTTTATATGCTTAATAATTACATCTTAATTTCAGCATCAACGCCGGCTGGCAAAGATAGATTCTGGAGAGAATCAATGGTCTTTGGCGTAGCATTGATGATGTCAATCAAACGCTTGTGAATCTTCATTTCAAAAGCTTCACCACCAGTTTTGTAGACATGTGGCGATTTGACCACGGTGAAAGTGCTACGCTTGGTTGGTAGTGGCACCGGACCAGAGACTTCGGCACCGGTACGGATAGCGGTGTTGACAATCTGGCGAGCACTTTGGTCAATCACGCGATGATCGTACGCCTTGAGGCGAATGCGGATTTTGAGTGCATTTGGAGCCACAGCTTTAGGGGCCGCTGGTTTAGTAGCTTTTGGAGTAGCCGGCTTCTTGGTGGCTGGCTTCTTTGAAGCTGGTTTTTTAGTGGTTTTGGTATCTTTGGTTGGTTTTTTGGCTTCTGCCATATTTTTCCTTTCTTCCCTGTAATCTCAGATACAGCTTGAGACTTCTGTGTCGATGAGTTATCAGGGTTTGATAAATTTATATTGATGACTTTACTATTATACCCTATATGCTATAATAGGTCAAGATATAGGGCATCGGTCGTACCTTAACTAGAGAAAGGAGGAGCTATGTATGGTAAAGGAACAAAACATGCCACTCTTGATTACAAACAAATAGAGAAGTTTTTTAGGGCGTTTCGCAAAGCTGATTTCACAAGAGCCGAAATTGAGTATATGGATGCCAACTACAAGGCAGTGTGAAAGGGCGAATATAAGCCTGGCGAAGATTGGCTCAAGGGGCTTCAAGAGGTTGAATGAAGCCGTATTAGGTGTATCTGCATCCACCTTGATATGCCAGAGGGATATCTGTCTATCAGGTTTTACCATGGTTCTGACGCAACCACTATCGCCGAGATTGGATGTAATCGATTCAGGATGAGCGGTACAATGCCCCTCGTTTTTCTGCCGCGCAATGCAAAAGATATTTATCGCATCATACCATGAGTGATACATATATCTACCACAATGCGTGAACGCGAGGCAAAGAAAACGCCGGTATAAGCCGGCGTTTTTCATACCAAAAAATACCCCTTACGGGGTATTTTTGTTGGCGTAAGTAAGATTATTTAACAATCTTAGTGATAACACCAGAACCGACGGTGCGGCCGCCTTCGCGAATAGCGAAACGATCGTTGTCGTTCATCGCGATTGGAGCAAGCAACTTCACCTTAAAGGTGACGGTATCGCCAGGCATGACGATTTCTTTGTCGGCTGGAAGTTCGACTTCACCAGTAACATCGGTGGTGCGGAAGTAGAACTGTGGCTTGTAGCCCTTGCTAAATGGGGTGTGACGGCCACCTTCTTCTTTCTTCAAGATGTAAACTTCAGCTTCGAACTCAGTGTGTGGGGTAATGGTGCCTGGTTTGGCAATTACCTGACCACGTTCGATTTGATCGCGCTCGATACCACGGAGCAAGAGACCAGCGTTATCGCCAGCTTGACCTTGGTCGAGAGTCTTGTGGAAGGCCTCAATACCAGTAACAACTGATTTTTGAGTTTCTTTAAGACCAACGATTTCGATTTCGTCATTAAGTTTGACAACACCTTGCTCAATACGACCGGTGGCAACTGTACCACGGCCTTTGATTGAGAAGACATCCTCAATTGGCATTAGGAATGGTTTGTCCAAATCGTGTTCTGGAACTTCGAAGTAATCGTCCATAGCTTCGACGAGTTGCATAACAGCATCTTCGTCTTCTTTGGAACCTTCGAGAGCTTTTTGAGCGGAGCCCTTGATGATTGGGGCGTTGTCGCCGTCAAAGCCGTACTTGTTCAAAAGTTCACGAACATCCATCTCGACTAGTTCAACGAGTTCTGGATCTGCAAGGTCCATCTTGTTGAGGAAGACGATGATTTTTGGAACGTTCACCTGGTGAGCCAAAAGCACGTGCTCACGAGTTTGTGGCAACGGACCATCGTTAGCGGCCACCACGAGGATAGCGCCATCGATCTGGGCGGCACCAGTAATCATGTTCTTAATGTAGTCGGCGTGACCTGGCATGTCGACGTGAGCGTAGTGACGCTTGTCGGATTCGTACTCCTGGTGGGAAGTAGCGATGGTAATACCACGAGCCTTTTCCTCTGGAGCGTTATCGATCTGGTCGTACGCAACTTTTTGGTTAATATCTGATGGTTTACGCTCAGCTAACACCTTGGTGATAGCAGCGGTAAGGGTTGTTTTGCCGTGATCAACGTGGCCCATAGTACCAACATTGATATGTGGCTTGGAACGGTCAAAATCTGCCATTCTATTATCTCCTTTTATTATTATGATTTGGAGCACTAATAACAACCAGCTCCAAATGCCTTATTTTATATTCTATATGGTTTTTTTGAGTTTGTAAAGGGTAAAATTTAAAAAAATTATTCTATTTGTAAAATTTTACCAGTGCCTGGCTCAAGATGGAGTAGACGCTGGTTGCGTGAACCACGGAATTTAAGCGTGAGATCTTTTTCTTTTTGAATAAATGGGCCGTCAATCAAAGCATCTAGCGATTTGAGGAATTCCCAAGCAGCGCCACCGTGCTCTTTGATTTGCTCATAAGTAAACCCGGAAAAAGACCAGACATTCCAGCCGAGTTCTTGACGACACCAATCGGCAATTTCTTTACAGGCTTCGGGCTGGACAAAAGGCTCGCCACCACAAAAAGTGATACCAGCTTGGCCTTTCATCTCTGATAAACGCTGTTTTACTTCGTCAATTTCTACCAACATTCCCCCATTAAGATCCCAGGTTTCGGGGTTCTGACAACCTTTACAATGAGTCGGACAACCTTGCGTCCATAAGACCGCACGTAAACCATAGCCGTTCACGATGTTATCGTGCTCAAGCGGTCCTGAGAGACGAATTTGCATTATCGTGTTCCTTGAGCAACTTTACGAGTACGTTTAGCAGCTTCGCGAGCTGACTTTTCGGCCTTGGTGTATACACCGTCAACATTGTGTTTGACGCGGGCACTTTCCTCGGCTTTTTTGGCATCGTTCCAGCGATCCAGTGTACCGACAAGATAACCAGTAATACGACGTAGACGCTCAAATGGCACTTCACCGGCCTTTTCAACACGGCCACAAGACGGACAACGATTCCCTTCAATAATTCCCGAAAAACCGCAAACTGGATCGCGATCAACTGGATGATTAACCGAGCCATAACCCACACCAGTATCATGCATTTTGCGAATTACAGCTTCAAAAGCTTCAATATTGTCGGACGGGTCGCCATCCAATTCAATATAAGTAATATGACCAGCATTACAGAGCTCATGATAGGGTGCTTCGATTTCGATTTTCTCAAACGCCGAAATTGGGTAATACACTGGCACGTGGAATGAATTAGTGTAAAATTCGCGGTCGTTAACACCTTTAATCTTGCCATATTCTTTACGATCCATACGAGTAAAGCGCCCAGCTAGGCCTTCGGCAGGTGTGGCTAACAGAGAGAAATTGAGTTGATGTTTTTGAGACAAGTCATCGCAAACCTTGCGCATATGACCGATGATTTCGAGACCGAGCTTACGCGCCTCTTCTGATTCACCATGATGTTTACCAATCATCGCCACTAAAGTTTCGGCTAGGCCAATGAAGCCAATTGACAAAGTACCGTGCTTAATCACATCACGCAATTTATCATTAGGCCCAAGCTTGTCGCTACCAAGCCAGTTACCCTGCCCCATCAAGAACGGGAAGTTACGCACGTGTTGATTGGCCTGGAATTCAAAGCGTTCTAGCAATTCCCCAGCTACGAGTTGCATTTTTTCGTCTAATTCTTTGTAAAAACCTTTCCAGTCGGCAGTTTTACGTTTCTTCAAACAAATACCGTGATTGATGCTAATACGCACCAAATTAACAGTAGTAAACGACAAATTGCCACGACCGGTCACGATGCCGTCTGACTCTGGGAAAATACTGGCGAAAACGCGAGTACGACAGCCCATGGTAGCGATTTCGGTACGAGGGTCGCCTTTTTTGTAATATTTAAGGTTATAAGGCGCATCAACGAAAACGAAATTCGGGAACAAACGCTTGGCCGAAACTTCCATCGAGCGACGGAACAAGTCGTAATTTGGGTCTTCGGGATTATAATTAACACCTTCTTTAACCTTAAAAATCGAAATCGGGAAAATTGGGGTTTCGCTATGACCAAGGCCACGCTCAGTAGCTTCAAGGAGATTTTTACTAACTAGACGGCCGGACGGTGAAGTATCGGTACCGAAATTAATAGAGGTAAATGGCACCTGGGCACCAGCACGCGAATGCATGGTGTTAAGATTATGGATAAAGGCTTCCATGGCTTGGAGAGTTTCGTCCTCAACATCAGCATTGGAGACTTCAATGACTTTGGCTGGGATTTTGAGTTTTTTAAGGGCTTTTTCGTCGCCATAATGTAAATTATCTGGAATTTTAACTTTGATTTTCTTGTCTGTAAATTGGTTGTATTTTTCAATGTTGTGTTTCAGAGCTTTGCGGAAAGATTTATCCACGCCCGGCGCCATCACATAATCAAAATTCGGGAAAGATTGACCGCCGTGTTGCTCATTTTGATTGGCTTGGAGTACAATTGCGGCTAGAGCAGCATAGCTACGGATAGAATTTGGAGTACGCAAATGTCCGTGACCGGTGTTAAAACCACCGTTTTCAAACAAGACAGTCAAATCAGTCTGGCAACAAGTCAAAGTACCAGTAGCATAAAAATCGAGGTCGTGAATATGAATATCACCATTGTCATGTGCAAAAGCGTATTCTGGACTGAGCATCAAAGTCTTGGCAAAAACCTTAGAACCTTCAGCACCAAATTGGAGCATTTTGCCCATAGCGGAGTTGCCATCGACATTAGCATTGCTACGCTTCACATCGGAATCTTCCGATGCATCGGCGTGTGAAATGGTACGATAAATTTTCATCAAATCAGATTTGGAAGTGCGAACGCGACTACGTTCTTGGCGATATTCAATGTAAGCTTTGGCGGTCTTTTTAAAAGATGATTCCATTAAAATTTGCTCAACAACATCTTGGATTTGTTCAATGTCAGGGCGGCGTTTTTTGATTGTGGCTTCGGCGCGTTGCACAACTTTATCAGAAAGTTGCTTAGCGCGATCTTCTTTGAACTCGCCCGTAGCGGCACCAGCCTTAGCGATCGCTTCGGTAATCTTTTGTTGGTTAAATTTGACGACTTTGCCGTCCCTTTTGACAATTTGTTTGAACATATTCCATGACCTCCTTATGTTCTTGTTTGTTCTATATTTAGTGTCTAAATAGCATTGTACACCACTATATATAGTGTGTCAATAGTTTTTATGCTATTTTTTGTTGTAATTTTTACAATTTTGGTTATGCTACCTGTGTGCGAGTGCGGAGGTCTGCATAAATCACATAATGTTGTGCTAAATTGGTGGAATTTTGGATGGGGTTATCGTGGTTAATGTTGGCGATGACGCTGTCGGACGAAAAATCATAGGCCTCGTCTTGCTGATCGTCCAGCACTGGACCGAGATCAGACGGGTCATAGTTGGCAATAAACTCATATTCTTCCAGCAACGCCAGAGTATCTACAACCTGGTCTTTAGTGAGTCCAGATAAACGAGCTAATTGAGCCTCATGGGACTGATCAGCCATCATAGTCTCACGATATTTATCACCAATTGCTAAAAGATGCGATGCTCCTTCTTCAGTATTTTCACCGATTGCTTCTGTATCAGTCAAAAGTCTTTGATCCTCGCTAAAACGTTGGTAATATTTCCCTTCTGTTTGCCAAAAGCTTCCCGCTTCATCCGTTGCAATGCAATTTTGGCCGCTGATCCAGCCTTGATTTGCTGTCTCTTGGATAGCATTAGTTACATCGGCTAAGCCTCCAATTATAGGGATAGCACCGATGCCAGCATCTACTTGATCAACACCCGTACCGTCAAAATGGGAAGCGATACTGGCATCCGCAATCCCATATAAAGATTCCCGATTTCCACAGAATTTTTGGAATTTTGCTAAATTTGAATTTTCTTTGACTTTTGGATTTAGAGTGTCAATCGAGCCTTCAAAATTATCATCTAAACTAGCAATCGTTTGGATAAGCCAATCTTCATCATAATCTAATGTATCAGTGTCAGTCGTATAATACGGATTACAGAAAGCATCTCCTACGCCACCGACCGATTCAAGATAAGGGCAGCTACCTTCATATTGGTTAAGATCCGTTGTCGCTATGGCAGCTGTGGTAGGTGATAAATTCGCTATTGAAGTTAATACCATCGCATTTGTTTGTGTAAATAAGGCTGGCCACGCACTAGAGATAGTAGCTAATCTTGGAAAGATGGTAAACGCTAAACTTCCCAAAAAAGTATATCTACTAGAAGTATCAAACGGGCTGAGTGTGGCACGATCAAAATCTGCCTGCTCAGCTAAGGCTATTTGCTGTTGCTGTCTAAAGGCTATTACTTTAGCTTTTGTCCCTGGCCCCCCTCCACTACCTTGATGGTTTTTACTCATCATTTCCGTAGCACCAGAAGCGACAGCGTTACCCAGGTCTTCGCCTACTACATCGGTAGCAAGATTTCTAATAAAAAGACCCGCGGCCCAAGGAATCATAATATCTAAAGCTTGAGCTACGAGTGCTTGTACACCCACACTCCCAATAATTTTTATGAAAATTTTTACCCCTTCAGTAATGCCAAATGATGGTATAGCTAGAGCATCTAAAACGATATCGCCCACTCCTGACACAGCTCTAGCATAAGTACAATTACGAAACGCTTCTGCCGAAAAAACAAGTGAAATCCCACCGATTTGCACCATATTGGTTAAACTCTCAATGTTGGCCGAAAGTGTACTCTTGTCCTGTGGTCCTGGTCCTGATGTATTATTAAAAAGAGACGACATCCCTGTAGATTCCATCGCGCTATTAATCCTATTCCCTTGATTATCTATGCTCGATTCCGTCATTTGTTGATTTAAATAGTGCATTGGGCTTTGCGATCCTTCTCCAGCCTGAACCTTTTGGACCGATTCTAAATAAGCTCCCGCCACGTTCATCATTTCTATCATTTGTTGCGCTGCGACTAAGGCAGAAATTGTACCAGCAGCCTGCATTACTCCGCAAACCACTTGTGATGCTCCAGTGGCAGCACCTGCGGCCTTTTCAGCCCTCGCCCGCATTTTTTTGCCCACGGTATCAACGTCGTCTCCTGTTTTTATTTTGTTATCCTGTGAATCTGTCTGTTCTTCTAAATCGCCATCCTTATTACGTTCATTATAGGACATATCACCATCTTGGACCTTTTTCTTTGTTGCTGTCTTCTCTTGAATAGATTTCTTATTAGCTTCTATATCACCAGTATCCTCATAATCACTATAATGGCTACGGATATTGCTTAACCCTAAAACTTTAAAAATTTTTGTCGTCATGCTGTCATACCATCCGCTATTTTGCCCCCTCCATTTTTGACTAGCCGCATAAAATTTATTTTTAAAAACCTCATTGCTATTGATAAGATTACGTAATGATTTTGTGTCGCCGTCAAGTTCGGCATTTTTTTTCACTGTTTTCCCGTCGATTTCCTCATCCCAACTCAACAACAATTTACCTTTTTGAGAATCATCCACTTCAAAACCTTGTTTTTTAAGAGCTTCAATTTGTTTTGGAGATACTTTATTTTTTGCAATCAATTTTGAAAAAAGTGGAGCATATCGCCCATTGTTGGACACACCCATAGTATTAAACTCTTCCGTTAAGCGATTTGCAATTGCAAATGGCATGGCGGTCTGGGACCCTAACATCAAGCCGCCACCACCTAATAACAATAATGCAATCAGTAATCCAACCGGTCCACCTTTTTTCCAGGCTGCCTTTAAATTACGTGGGCTATTTAATTTGCCACTAAATTTACTTGTATCTTTACCCTTCCCCCTGAAAAACCCGCCTTTTTTGTCATCTTTATCTTTGCCAACATTGTTTTTAAAAGAAGACCCGGGTTCTTTTTCGCGATCTTTGGTAGCCCTGGTGCTATCGTCCCGACCGGAAGTGCCAGAGCCACCATGCGATTTAGTCGCACCCTTCTCGGCACCAGCTAACTTCGTAGCAGCATCAATCGTCTGGCTCATTTTATCTGCAGCGATTTGGCCAGCACGATTAAAAAATTTCTCTTTATCCCCATCCGATTCCATTATCTATATTGTATATGCTTTTCCTGAAAAAATCAAATTATTCATTAACGTGATATAATGACCACATGGAACAAATTCAAGCTTTTCTAACGAGCGAAAACTTTTTCTGGTCAATTATAGTAATTTTGACCGGTTTATTAATTTATCTAATCGTCATGCGTATTATCAATGCCATGCTAAAGCGACGCGTCAAACATGTCCGCATCGCCCGTCGTCGTACGACTTATCTTAAGATGGCGCGTAGTCTAGTGCGCTGGTTGATGATAATTATTATAATTCTAGCCCTACTCCAAGTTAATGGTGTTAATATAACTTCTCTATTGGCTGGCCTCGGTATCGGGGCTATCATCGCTGGCCTTGCACTACAAGATGCATTCAAAGATATTATCATGGGCTTTAATCTGATTGTTGATGACTATTTTGCCGTTGGTGATGTCGTAGAATACAACAAACATCGAGGTGTGGTTTTGGAACTTGCCCTCAAGGTCACCAAAATTCGCAGTATCAAAGACGGTGGTATTTATACTATTGCCAATCGTAATATTACCGAAGCCTACGTAGTTTCACGCCAACTTGATTTAGACTTACCAATTGCTTATGAACATAAAACTGCCGATGTAGAGGTGGCCCTGACTGAGGCAATGAAAGAAATGTCTAAAATCCCCGAAATTGAAAGTGTCGAGTATAAAGGCCTTAATGAATTTGATGAATCAGCTATCAATTACAAATTACGTTTAATGGTGAAACCCGAATTACAGGATCAGGCCCGCCGTGACGCGAACCGTATCATTAAAGAGACCTTTGAAAAACACAAGATTTCAATTCCTTATCCGCAAGTTACTATCCATAAAGCCTAGGCGCCGGTATTTGGTACGCCAAGATGGGGATAAACCGTAGTTTCGTTTGATATGCCTTTAACACCATTAACCGAATATGGCACTAGTTTAATAGTGGTGGCACGATCTACGTCATGTAAGGTGAAGCTGTTACCATCGGCACGACCCACGATATTATCGTCTACCACGACCAACGTCATACCAGTATTGTTCGAAGTTGCAAATTTAATTTCATAGGTGGAATTACCAAGTTCCTGTGCATCTAAACTAGTAATACCGGCCAGCGCTTCGGGATTTTGCACAATTACTTCGGCCGACATTGTCGAAACAAAACCTTGCTTATCTACAACTTTCACTTGCATAAAACCAGAAGTGGCGTTGGGATAAGTTGCTTCAATGATTGGTGTATTAGTGAAACGCTCAAAATTACCGTCAAAATCTAGGTCCCATTCATAATGGTCAATGGTATTAAAAGCTACTGATTCGGAAGCGTCAAAGGTAAATGTATCGCCTGGTGCACCAATGTATTGCGGTAGCGGCAAAATCGCGATTGGACGATTTGTTAAATAATCCGCCACTTTGTCGAGTTCATTATCGGCATCAAAGAAATGACCAGAGGTAGCAGCCGTCAAATCGGCATAAGTATTTTGCAACCAGCCAGGCGCTACCGTATAAATATTAATCGGGTCAATTTCTAGAGATTTCTTTGTCACATCAGCCAAAGTCGTGCCATCTTGGTCAGTCAAATGGTAACCCGCATCAGTCAAAAGCACAATTGACTTAGTCGCGCCCTCTTGCCATTTTAAAGTGTTCATGGTGTGCAAAAGCGCCCCGAGCGCCGATTCGTCGAGGTCATCACCCTTATCGGTTTTGATTTTATCTAACTCTTGCACAAATTCATCATAGCTACAACCAAAATTACAATGTTTAATGGTAGAATCTGGGTTTTCATAAAGATCACGATATTCATACAAAGCGATACGACCACCTTTTTCTAAGGTTTGCTTAGCTAAACGCTTGGCTTCGGCTTTATAACTACTAATGAGTGACGACATCGAACCAGTCGAATCAATTAAAATCGCTGTATCTTGTGTGGTCACATCTGTACGTGTACGAATAATTACTCCACTTTGGGGAAAAGCCGCCGCAATTTTATTACTGATGAAGACCGCCGCATTGTAATAAAGGTTTTGCGTAGTATAAGAAGTATGGCCACCTAGCAAATTAAACATATTCACCGTTGCACCGCACATAATATCTTCGTGATTACACCAAGCACCAACCTTATCAATCAGGGTAGTTTTGCGATAGGGGTTATAGCCATCTAGAATTCCCTGCTCGGTATGACAATCTGGCACGTAGGCACGATAATCAGATAGATTTTTGCCTTGGCAGGCCTCTGGATTCCAGCCTGAACCCTCTGGCAGATAAAGCTTTGGATCGCCAAAAGTCGCCGCATAGATAATTTGATTAGCATTTAAACTTTGGAGCGCCTTTGTAACTACCATCCCACCTTGGGAATAGCCACCCAATACAAATTTTGTTTGCGGACAAGCTAAAGTCGTTTTGCGCATATAAGCCTCTAGTTCATTCACGCCTTGATTAACGCTCTCGCCAAAGGCATAAGATTCACCAGCACTAACTTTAGCGCCAATTAAATCAAACATCGCTTCCAAACTGCCGCCAACGGCAATTGCTGGATACTGGAAACCATCTTGACTAGCAGTGCCAAGTTCATAAAAACTATATTTAAGATTTGAGCCTTCTAGGTTCGCCGCAATATTTGATCTCCAGGCTTGATTGCTGACATCGTTCAAATGCTCACCTGATCCGCGTGCAAAAACGATTTTGACATCGTCGCAGCCAATTGCCTGTGCCGGCGTCGGTGTGATTAGGGGCGTCAAGCACGCCGTCAACGCCAACAAAACTGCCAGCACTGCATACGGTAATTTAATTTTAATATGTCGAATTTTTACCATAAAGACCTCCGATTTGTTAATTTTGCTCGCAGTATAACAAATCATTGGCCCCTAATGCGACCATAAGCATATTTGATTTTTTCGCTAAAATATTACCAAATAATAGGGGTAAGACCGTTTTGCTCTAAAAAGTCATTAGTTTTACTAAAATGTTTACAACCAAAAAAGCCGTAATGCGCCGACAAAGGCGATGGATGTGGCGCCTCCAAAACCAGATGTTTGTTTGTGTCAATCAGAGGTTTTTTACTGCGTGCGTCACGACCCCAGAGCAAAAACACCAAATGATCACACTCCTGATTAAGGTATTTAATTACGGCCTCAGTAAAAATCTCCCAACCTTTGCCATGATGCGAGCGAGCTTTGTGCGCCTCCACCGTCAAAACTGTGTTCAAAAGCAGTACCCCTTGTTTTTGCCAACTTGACAAATCGCCTGTTTTATTATGATGCTCCCCTATATCACTATCAATTTCTTTGTAAATATTAACTAGTGACGGGGGTATTGGCTGGCTAGCTGGAGTTGAAAAAGCGAGGCCATGTGCTACTCCTGGCGTATGATATGGATCTTGCCCCAGAATCACCACTTTAGCCTTTTTTAAATCGGTTGTAAACGCTCGAAATACCTGGGTTTTAGGTGGAAAAATCGTTTTATTCTCATATTCCTGATGCAAAAATTTACTTAGTTCCTTAAAATAAGGCTTCGCAAATTCCGAATCCAAAAACGCTTTCCAACTTTTATCCATAGTTTTATTATACCGCAAAAATTCTCCCCTAATGCGGGGAGAATTTTCGGTTAGACTTTAAAAGTCTATTTCTTGGCTTTGCGAGTAGTGATCAGCGCCAAAATCAAGCCGATTCCGAAGAGCACAGCTAGCACGCCGACAATCCAACCAACCACTGGGATCAAAGCAACCAAACCAAGCAAGATAATCCCGATTACGAGTTCGAGATATACATTTGGTTTTGCTTTGAACGCCTTAGTCAAAATCAAATGACCAAGATAAGCACCAGTTGCTGCCGTCGCCAAGTAGATACACAAGACATAGAAGCCTAATGCGATCAAGGCAAGTGGCATACCCACGATGGTGAGTAAGAGCAAAATTGCCAAAATTGGTACTACAATCAAAGCACAGAGACCAAAGACAATATTCTTGATCATTGTGCTGGCTTTCATCTCTTTAAAGAAGCCCGCGAGCTTACGATGAATGCCTGGGAAAATCGCATGAATCACAATTGCCGTGATCAAGAGACTAATAGTGCTAATGATCATGGTCAGAGCGTATTCGCCATAACCTACTGGCTGCACCCCCATCGACATTGCGGCGGCTTCATAGGCGTCAGTTTGGCCTTCAACCTTACCATCGACACGAGCATCTTTATTGTAATTAACCTTACCTTTAACGGTCACTGTACCGTCATAAGTAATAACTTGAGCGTAAACATTGAGGTCGCCCTCAACTTTAACATTACTTAGCTTGACGGTACTAGCCGCGATAAAGGCATTACCTTTGATGTCGGTATTGACGTTTACAACGCCACCAGCCGCATAAAGGTCACGGCCAATTTTGGCGTCTTTATTAATATTAACAACGCCACCACCGACGAAAAGGTCCTTAGTAATGGTATTTGTGACATCCACAGTAGAGCCACCTAACACGCCATACTCATTAGAGCCTTTAACGGTGACATTGTTACCGAGAGCGAACAAAATGCCATCAACCTTGTCCGAAGATGTGACATTGTTGCCAACCAAAGTCAAGCTATGGTTGACCTCGGTCTCAGATGAATTAACCGAGCCCTCGTCAACTTTGATATAATTTTCCGAATTGACTGCCTGTGCACCAGATACGCTCAGTGCTGCCACGCCAATACTAGCAATGGCTACAGCCAACACGGCTTTGAGTTTTTGCTTCATTACATTCCTCCATTTATATTACTTCTAGTATAAATGAGGAACGCGCTTATGTCAATTATTTAGAACTACGGGAATCAATAATCTCTTGAGCCACATTAGGTGGAACTTCTTCGTAGTCAAAGAGTTCCATGGTAGAATTGGCGCGACCTTGCGACATCGAGCGGAGATCAGAAGTGTAGCCAAACAAATTACCAAGAGGTACAAAAGCACGAATCACCTTAGCGCCACCAGTAATATCTTCCATTTCATCAACACGACCACGGCGAGCGTTGACGTCACCAATCACATCGCCCATGAATTCTTCTGGAGTAGTAATTTCCAGTTTCATAATTGGCTCTAGGAGAACTGGGTTGGCCTGTTTAATACCAGCGCGGGTTGCCAAAGCACCAGCCAATTTGAAAGCCAATTCAGAGGAGTCAACGTCGTGGTAAGAACCATCATAAAGGGTAGCCTTAACATCAACTACTGGATAACCGGCAATCACGCCGCCATTCAAGGTTTCCTCGACACCCTGTTGGACAGGCTTACGGTATTCCTGAGGCACCACACCACCTTTAATCTGGTCGATGAATTCAAAGCCTTTACCAGCTTCATTAGGCTCAAATTTGATCCAAACATCACCATATTGACCACGACCACCAGACTGTTTGACGTGTTTACCCTGAGCTTCGGCAGTACCACGGACAGTTTCGCGATAAGCCACCTGTGGCGCACCGGTATTAGCTTCCACACTGTGTTCACGTTTCAAACGATCAATAATAATCTCTAAGTGTAGCTCGCCCATACCAGAAATAATGGTTTGGCCAGTCTCTTCATCAGTATGAACGCGGAAAGTTGGATCTTCTTCGGCCATCTTGGAAAGGCCGAGAGCCATTTTTTCCTGGTCAGATTTAGTCTTTGGTTCCACCGCAATAGATACTGGTGGATCTGGGAATTCGATGGATTCTAGTAACATTGGATGGGCTGGGTCACAAATAGTGGTACCGGTTGTGGTATCTTTGAGACCAACCACAGCTGCAATATCACCGGTCGCGATTTCGGAAATCTCTTCGCGCTTATCAGCAAACATACGCACGATACGACCAACACGCTCTTTATTACCTGTAGTAGCATTCAAGATATAAGAACCGGATTTCAAAACGCCAGCATAGACGCGGATAAAAATCAATTTACCGACAAATGGATCAGTGGCAATCTTGAAAGCCAAAGCGGTCAAAGGTTCTTTATCATCAGCTTTGCGTACAATTTCGTCGCCGCTCTTAGGATCAACGCCCACAATTTGACCTTGGTCACGATCAAGTGGTGAAGGTAGATAATCAGTAATCAAATCAAGTACCTTCTCACAGATCACGCCACGGCCATCACCACCGGTAACAAGATAGAAATCACCGTCAAGCACGCGCTTACGCAAAGCGGACTTTAATTCGTCTACTGTAATGGCATCTTCGCCTTGGTCAAAGAATTTTTCCATCAAAGCTTCATCCGCTTGGACAGCTTCTTCTACTAGCATCGAACGGGCATTTTTAGCCTTTTCGACCATATCTTCAGGGATTTCGCCCACGGTCAATTCGTGATCGGCATAATCTTTATAGGTGTAAGCTTTCATATCGATAAGGTCAACCACACCACAAATATCTTTTTCGAAGCCAATTGGCAAATGAATCGCTACAGCGTTTTTGCTGAGGCGTTTGTGAATACTATCAAGGGATTTATAAAAATCACCACCAATTTGGTTGATTTTATTGACAAAACAGATACGAGGGACGCCATATTTAGTGGCTTGGCGCCAAACGGTCTCGGACTGGGCTTCAACGCCCATCTTACCATCAAAGACCACAACGGCACCATCGAGCACGCGTAGAGCACGTTCCACCTCGGCAGTAAAGTCAATGTGGCCCGGGGTATCAATAATGTTGATCTTGTGGCCCTTCCAATAAGCAGTCACGGCAGCAGAAGTAATCGTAATACCACGCTCTTTTTCCTGATCCATCCAGTCAGTAGTGGCACCACCAGTGTCACCCTTAACCAAATCAATCTTGTGTTTCAAGCCAGTACGATACAAGATCGCCTCTGATGTGGTAGTTTTACCGGCATCGATATGTGCAATAATACCGATGTTACGGAACTTTGATAAATCTTTTACTTCGTTTGCCATATTATCCCTTCTTTTTAATTATTTTAACCATAAAAATACGACTCTCTATATTTTATCATAAAAATTAATTTTTCGCCAAAGAAAAAGCCCCCTCTTAGGGGGCTTGGGAGCTAAACAAAATCTTCCTCGTATTTTTCAATTAAAACTGGGTCTACACCCAATTCTACCAGCTTACCGTGATTTTGTCTGACTTCTGCAACTCCACCGTTGATGCACATAGTTTCCGCGACTTTGTCAGGGTCAAGTCCTCATGCGAAGACTATCTCCTCAAAATGGTTGATAACGCCAATGGTGGCACCATACAAACATAATGTCGCGATGAGTTTGAGCGGGTCAGCACCTTCTCCAACAAAAGAATCAAATTCGTTGATGACCTTGCCCGTTTTTCCAACCATGCATCATTTCTCGGCCGTTTTCATTGCCTTTGCTTCTTCTTGTGACATTCTACTCACATCCTTTCGACTCGGGCAGGAAAATCTTAGCTCTTTAAATTAATGTGCTAAAAATCCCCGCAATTCTTACATATAGCTCTATTTTAACACGCTTTTTCTTATTTGTCAAGTAGTTCTCTGAGGATTTTCTGTACGGCGGCTGGATTAGCCTGGCCTTTACTCTCTTTCATCACCTGGCCAACTAAGAAACCAATCACTTTTTCCTGACCAGCTTTGAAGTCCTCTTGAGCTTTTTGAGTTTCAGGTTTAGCTAGTACAGTCTGGACGATTTTTTCGAGCACAGCAGTATCATTCTGCTGAATTAGGTTAAGTTCTTTAGCAATGGTATGGGTATCTTTATCATGCATTCCTGGATCAAAGAATTTCAAGAAGACCGTCTTGGTGGCTGTGCTAGAAAGTTCCTGTTTGCTGTTCATCTCTGTTAAACCAATCAATTGCTGAGCACTTGGTAAATTATCCAGCATTTCAACTGATTTTTCCTCAGCCAATAAGACGCTCGCGAACAAATTAGAAACTAATTTAACGTCCTTTAATTCTGCTAATTTTCTAATTAATTGAGGGTAATCCAACAAAATTTCTAAAATATCTTCTGGGATTACGTCATGGAATTGTTGACGATAATCGGACGGTAACAGGGGTAAATTATCTTTTTCAGCCTGGATGACCTCTGGGCTAAGTTGCAAAGGTGGCAAATCTGGCTCGGGCATATAACGGTAATCCTGCGCGGCTTCTTTACTACGCTGAGCGGTGGTTTCACCAGTATTATCGTTCCAGCCACGAGTTTCTTGCACCACTTCTTCGCCCTGATCCAAAATCTTGGATTGGCGCTTAATCTCATAATTTACAGCACGTTCCACCGAGCGGAAAGAGTTTAAATTCTTCACCTCGGCACGTGTCCCTAATTCCTTGCTTCCCTCTGGGGCCAACGAAATATTCACATCAAAACGCATATTGCCGTTATAGAGATCACCGTGGGTTACACCAGCAAAAATCATCGTGCGCCAGAGCTCTTTACAATATTCTTGCGCCTGGTGGGCTGAATGAATATCTGGCATCGAAACGATCTCTATCAGGGGCGTATCAACGCGATTTAAATCTACTAGAGAATAATTTGAGTAATGTGTCAACTTACCGGCGTCGCCTTCCAAATGAGCGTGCTCAATCCGCACCTCTGAACCATCAGAGAGAGTTAACTTACCCGCCCCGATAATTGGATGATAAAACTGGGTAATCTGATACCCCTTCGGTGAATCAGGGTAGAAATAATGTTTACGATCAAAACGGGAATAAGCATTAATCGCGCAATTCATTGCATGACCGGCTCGCACTGCTAAATAGACAGCTCCCTTATTCAGACGTGGTAACATCCCCGGTAAAGCGTAATCTACAGGGGAAACGCAACTATTGGGCTCTTTACCGCGAGCATCATTATCAACCTCGCTAAATAGTTTTGTTTCTGTACAGAGCTGTACATGACACTCAATACCGATAGTAGGAATATATTTCGCCATTAGATTGCCCCCAGATCTTTTAAGGCACTACGGTAGGCCCGTAATGCGCGTTGCGCTTGGTCATAACTAATCTGATAATCGACTTCATGGGCAATCTGATTGCGCACCTTATGCGCTGCCCAGACCGCATTTAAATGCGTAAAACGGCCACCGCCCTTTTTAAGACGTTCGCCCATGGTTTTACCCCTGATACCCATCTCGGTCATAGCGTGATCAAGCAGCTTGTCAGCTTCCATCACGGCAGCGTTATAAGTTGCCGGTTTTCCCTGTTCTAACGACTTCTCAATTTTGAGCCATTTGCTCTGGTATTTTTCTTTGCTGAAAGCATAGCCACGCTTTTGGGTCATTGAAATAATCACAAACACCAAAATCCCGACCACTACAATCGCAATCAATAAGAAAATGATTGAGCCATCCATTATTTAATCTCCTTGGCAAAATTAATCAACGCACGGTCGCTACGACGGGGGCCAATCAATTGTAAACCAACCGGCAAAGCACCTGTAGGCTGCCCAATTGGGATGGAAAGCGCTGGTAAGCCAGATAAACTAACTGGCACCGACATCTCATCCTCCAGATACATCTGCATCGGGTCATTTTTGGCACCAATCTTAAATGCTGGGCTCGGCGAAACAGGGGTCAGGAGAAAATCACATTTTTTGAAAGCTTCTTCGTATTCCTTAATAATCAGAGTGCGGACTTTTTGGGCTTTTAGATAATACGCATCATAAAAACCGGAACTGAGCACAAAGTTGCCAATCAGAATACGACGCTGATTCTCAGGCATAAACCCTTCCGTACGAGATTTGGTGTAAATATCAGAGAGGTCTTTTGCCTCTGGCGCACGATAACCATAACGGACGCCATCATAGCGCGACAAATTGCTGGCCACTTCGGCCGGCACCACAATGTAATATACCGCGAGAGCGTGTTTCAAGGTCGGCATCTCTAGTTCAACGATTTCGTGCCCCTGTTTTTTGAGTTTTTCGACTTGCTTCTGAAGAGCGTCTTTTACCTCTGATGACACCTGTTCAGAATCAAAATCTTTAATAATACCAATTTTATGAGCAGGATAATCCGTTTTTTCATTATAAAAATCCGGCAGTGTCGTCAAATCTTTCGGATCCTGCCCAGAGGTAATTTCCATCAGGAGGTCAAGGTCCTCAGTATTCTGAGTGAAAAAGCCTACACAGTCAGTGCTAGAGGCCATCGCCACCACTCCATAGCGCGAAATCGTGCCATAGGTGGGTTTAAAGCCATAAACACCGTTAAACGAAGCTGGTTGGCGAATCGAGCCACCCGTATCGGTCCCGGTTGCGAATTGCACGATATCTAGCGCCACGGCCACCGCCGAGCCACCAGATGAGCCACCGGCCACACGCTCAAAATCCGCTGCATTATGAGTGACGCCAAAATAGGAATTCTCAGTAGAAGACCCATGTGCAAAAGCATCCAGATTGGTGCGCCCAATCATAATCGCCCCCTCGTCTTCTAGTTTTTTAACAGAGGTGGCTGTAATCGGGCTCTCCAGAGGTTCTAAAATCTTGCTTGCAGCAGTCGTGTGCCCCTCTGGGCTCAGGAAATTATCCTTCAGGGCATAAGGTACGCCCGCTAAGCGGCCAACTAGCTCACCAGCGGCGATTTTACGGTCAATTTCGGCGGCTTTTTCAAGCGCCTTTTCTTTATTGAGAGAGATAAAAACATTGTATTTGGCGTATTTTTCGGCCTTCTCGAGCGCCTCTTGTACCAATGAAACAGCAGTAGTGGTTTTATCAGCAATTTTCATCTACAACACCTTTGGCACCTTAATTTGATGATCTTGCGTATCAGGGGCGGTAGCCAGCAAAGCCTCTCTGTCGGCCTCTTGGGGCTGAATTTTGTCTTCGCGCCAGATATTCTCCATCTCAAAAGTCTGATAAGTTGGTTCTACACCCTTGGTATCAATCTGATCTAGTTGCGAAATATAGTCCACAATGCGGTTAATATCGTCGCTCAAGTCTTTCGCCCCTGTTTTTGGCAGCTCAAAACTTGACAAATCCGCCAAATGTTGCAACTCTTTTTCAGAAATACTCATACCCTTCAATTATAGCACAAAAACAACCTCCAGAAAGGAGGTTGTTTTTATATGAAGTGCCTAAAGGTTATTAGTAAACCCTAATCAGCACTTCCCCACCAAGATGGTTTTTCTTGGCTTCGTGGCCGGTCATTAGGCCTTTGCTAGTAGAGATAATCACGATACCGCGGCCAGATTTGACAGTTGGGATGTCAGCAGCAGAGGTATAGACACGGCGACCAGGTTTACTCACCTTTGAAACCTCGGTAATACGGGCATTGGTGAGGGGTTGATTGATCACAACGTGTAAAATGCCACGTGGCTTAGCTTCTTCAATATCGTAACTATCAATATATTTTGCGCGCTTCAAAACCTCAACTACAGCAACTTTGAGTTTGCTGGTAGGAACGCGGATTTCGGTCTTGCCAACCATGATAGCATTGCGAATGCGGGTGATTAAATCTGCGATTTGATCTGTTGATTGTAATGACATATCTTCTCCTTTCTCCTTACCAACTACTCTTTGTTACACCTGGGATTTCTCCCTTAGAGGCTTTTTCACGGAACGTAATACGGCTCATACCAAAGTAGCGCATATAACCGCGGGGTCGACCATCTAAAAGATCGCGGTTTTTCAGGCGAGTTGGGCTAGAATTGCGAGGTAATTTCTGCAATCCTTCCAAATCACCGGCTGCCTTCAAAGCAGCGCGCTTATCTTTGTATTGTTCATACATCTTACGACGTTTGAGATCGCGGTGAATAGCAGATTTCTTAGCCATTGTTCTGACCTCCTTTCTCAAACGGCATACCAAATGCTTCTAGCAATTTCATGCTCCCTTCTTTTGAACCGTTTTTAATAATAAATGTAACTTCCAAACCGTGGAGAACAGCAGCGTCCTCAAAGGTAATCTCTGGGAAAACTGTCTGCTCGGTGATACCAACGCTGTAATTGCCCTGGCCGTCGAATGATTTACGGGAAACACCGTGGAAATCACGGACGTGGGGCAATGCCACGTTGATGAAACGATCGACGAATTCGTACATCTTGTCATTACGCAAAGTGGTGAGATAGCCGATTGGCGCGCCCATACCTTTACGAATCTTGAATGTAGCGATAGATTTCTTCGCGAGACGAGAAGTGGTGGCTTGGCCGGTAATCTTGGCCAAAGTCAAGGCGACTGTCTCTGTAAAACGCTTGTCTTCGCGCTTTTTACCAACACCACAAGAGACAACAACTTTTTCAAGTTTTGGCACTTGGTGGATATTATCAAGCTTCAGAGCTTTTTGCAAATCTTTGGCGATTTTGGCATTATATTGCTCTTTTAGACGTGGGGTGTATTTTTCAGTCTTAGCCATTACTTGTCTCCTTTCTTAGTGGTTTTCTTTTTAGTAGCTGGTTTTTTCTTTGAAACTGGCTTTGGTGCGTCAGCAGTTTTTACCAAATTAGACCAATCAATTCCCTGATGGATAGTCTTTTTACCACCTTTAGGGTTATATTGAGTAGCCTTGATATGGCGAGTGCGGACATTGATATTTTCAATCATAGCTTTGCGATTTTCGCGGTCGATACCAACGATTTTACCGGATTTACCCTTATGATCGCCGGAAATAATCTTGACGGTATCACCTGTCTTCAAATTCTGTGTCATTATAGTACCTCCGGAGCTAAGCTAATAATTTTCATAAAACCGCGGTCACGGAGTTCACGGGGGACTGGCCCGAACACACGTGTACCTTTAGGAGTTTTATCATCGTTCACGAGAACAGCGGCATTATCATCAAAACGGATGGTCGAGCCATCTGGGCGGCGAATTTGACCGCGAGTACGGACAATTACAGCACGTACGACGGCTTTTTTCTTGACGTTCCCTGTAGGAGAAGCTTCTTTAACGCTAGCAACGACAATGTCACCGACACGAGCGTAATGAGCTCTGGTACCACCGAGAACGCGGATTACGCCGAGTTCTTTGGCGCCGGAGTTGTCAGCCACTTTGAGGCGAGTTTCTTCTTGAATCATTACTCTTCCTCCTCTTTTTCTTCTTCTTTAGCCTTGACTTCGGCCTTGCGAACGTTGGATTTAACGTCTTTTTCAACTTTAACTTCGTGAATATCTTCCTTCAACTCAACAGTGCCGTGGGCCTTTTCGAGGACTTTGACTAATTTGTAAGTCTTAGTCTTGGAAATTGGGCGACACTCGACGATTTCAACCTTATCACCAAGGTGGGCAGTGTTGTCGGCGTCGTGAGCGGTATATTTACGAGTTTTGGTGTATTGTTTGCGATAAAGCGGGTGGGTTTCACGGTTTGCAATCGAAACGGTGATCGTCTTGTCACGTTTATCAGAGGAAACAATACCAATTAATGTTTTCGCCATATTAAAACTCCTCTTTCTTAACTACTTTTGTACGCACTGGTAATTTGTGACCGGCCAAGCGGAAAGCTTCGCGAGCCTGGGCCTCTGTAACATCAGCGATTTCAAACATTACGGTGCCAGCTTTGACTTTAGCCACATCAAATTGTGGTTCACCTTTACCACTACCCATCTTGACATCAAGAGGTTTCTTGGAAACAGGGGTATGTGGGAAGATGCGAATCCAGATTTTACCACCACGCTTCACGTAACGGGTAATGGACTGACGAGCAGCCTCGATTTGGCGAGCAGTGACACGCTCATTGCCAAGCGACATCAAACCCCATTCGCCAAAAGCGACGGTGTTACAACGGGTAGCAATACCATTATTCTTGCCTTTACGAACTTTACGGTGCGGGTATTTCTTTGGTTTTAGAATAGCCATCTTATTTCTCCCCCTTATAAATCCAAACTTTTACACCGACGATACCAGCCGTAGTCTTGGCGTGGCAGACGTGGAAATCGACATCTGCGCGCAAGGTGTGCAGAGGCACGGAACCTTCGATGAATTTTTCACGACGGGACATTTCAGCACCGTTGAGACGGCCAGCGACCTCAATACGAACACCTTTGGCACCTGCGTGCATAGTGTTTTGGCAAGCCATCTTCACAGCGCGGCGGAAATTCATACGCTTACCGAGCTGGAAGCCAATGTTTTCGGCGACCAATTTGGCATTTAATTCTGGTTTTTTGACCTCTTCGACATTGAGACGAATTGGGCCAGAAACGAATTTTTCAAGGATTTTCTTCAACTCATTGATGCCAGAACCTTGTTTGCCAATCACAGCACCAGCTTTGGCAGTACAGATAGTAATAGTCGTCAAATTTGCACTACGCTCAATTTTCACCTTAGCGATAGTTGGGCGAGCACTGTAACGTTCTTCGATAATGTCACGAATTTTAGCGTCTTCGACTAGCCAATGACGGAAATCTTTCTTGCGGGTAAACCACTTGGAAGACCAGTCTTTGTTAATCTGGAGACGATAAGAGATAGGATTAACTTTTTGCCCCATTATTTCTTCTCCTTTTCTGCCTTTTTAGCCGGAGCCTTTTTGGCAGCGGGTTTGGCTTGCTTTACTTTTTCCTCACCGGCAACTTCTACGAAAATGTTGCTGGAAATCTTTTCAAATGGAAGAGCGCGGCCACGAGAAGCAGGAACATAACGACGCATACGTGTACCAGAGGTCACGACCAAGCGCGCAATACGGATTGATTTAGCATCAATCGAAACACCAGTGTTATTTAACAGATTAGCATTGGCAGATTCAATGGCTTTGCGCACGGCGCGAGCGGCACGGCGTGGGGTGTGTTCCAAAATTACCAAAGCATCGGCGACATAACGATCACGAACCAAGCTCGCAACGACATTAGTCTTGCGGGGTTGGCTATCGACACCTTTGATATAGGCGTGGGCAAATACGGTATTAGCAGCCATTAATTGCCTCCCTTCGCGGCCTCAGCGGCCTTTTTACCACCGTGACGGCGGAATTTACGGGTTGGAGCAAACTCACCGAGTTTGTGGCCAACCATATTCTCACTGATGAAAACCGGAACATGGATTTTACCATTATGAACGGCAATAGTGCGTCCAACCATCTCTGGAGAGATCGTCGAATGACGTGCCCAGGTTTTGATCACAGTACGATCATCAGGTGAGAGAGCTTTGATTTTCTTGGCGAGTTTATAATCTACAAACGGGCCTTTCTTTAAGCTTCGTGACATATCTTATCTCCTCTTTCCTTCGTGACGACTACGCACGATCATTTTATTAGTTTTCTTATTACGACGAGTACGGTAACCAAGTGTCAATTGACCCCATGGGGTACGTGGCGCTTTACCAGAACCGTGACGACCACCATCACCACCACCGTGTGGGTGATCTGCGGCATTCATTACGACACCACGGACAGATGGGCGAATACCTTTACGACGACGACGGCCAGCGGCACCAAGTTTGATGTTCTGATGCTGCATATTACCAACGGTACCAATAGTGGCTTCGCAAGTACAGAGAACTTTGCGCATTTCACCAGATGGGAGACGCAAAGTAGCATAACCATCTTCTTTCGCCATCAGTTGAGCGCTGGTACCAGCAGAACGGACGATTTGAGCACCTTTACCAGGGGTCAATTCAATAGCGTAAACAGTAGTACCAACAGGAATGTTCTCGAGTGGCAAACGGTTAGAAGCTTCAATTGGAGCTTCGGCACCGGTTTCAAACTTAGAACCTTTTTTCATATCAGCATCGGCCAAAACATAGTAGAATTTGCCTTTTTGATCTTGCACGCGAGCAATGCGAGCACTGCGGTTAGGATCGTATTCGATTTCCATCACAGTGAACTTGTGCTCAGCCGGCAATTTGTAAGTCATCAAACGATAATGACGCTTGACGCCACCACCACGGTGACGCACGGTGATGCGACCTTGATTGTTGCGACCAGCATTTTGTTTGCGTGGAGCCGTCAAAGATTTGAGCGGCTTACGCGTAGTAATCTGGTCAAAATCTTGCGTGGTTTTTTGACGCTGAGCAGGAGTGGTTGGATTGTAATATTTAATACCCATTATTTCTTCTCCTCCTTGGTCTTCTTAGTGGTTTTCTTGGCAGGCTTCTTGTCTTCTTCTTCATCCTCAAAAATCTTGATTTTATCGCCATCTTTGAGAGTGACATAAGCAAACTTCTTAATCTGACGGTGAGTGGTGCCAGGATAAGCGTGCTTACCGCGAGAGAAACGGACTGGTTTGCCCTTGCGGAGCAAAGTACGCACATCAGTGACAGTCACCTTAAATTCTTTGCTAACAGCGTCAGCAATGGCTTGTTTACTGGCATCACGTGGCACGATAAAGATATAAGTGCGCTTGGTCTGCTCAGTATAAGCCTTTTCGGTAGTACGAGGAATTAACAACATTATTTAACCTCCTTCCCTGTTAGCCAGCTTTCTGTGGCTTTTAGACCAGCCTCAGAAAACACAATCGCATCAGCATTCAAGATGTCAAAAACGTTTAGGTAAGTAGAACGGACAAGTTTAAGATTGGCAATGTTATTGGTGCTGCGCAAAACCTCTGGAGTCTTTTCGGCAGCGACCGCCAACACATTCTTATCTGTTAACTTGAGATCTTTCAAAATCTTCACGGCATCTTTAGTTTTACCAGTCAATTTGGCCTTACTATCTAGCACGATTACGGCTTTTTCCTTGTTTTTAAGGCTAAGAGCCTGGCAAACAGCTTGGCGTTTGGCTTGTTTGGACAAATTCTTAGTGAAGTTTTCTTCACCAGTGCGACCAAAGGCTACACCACCGTGACGCCAGATTGGGTTACGAGTGGAGCCAAAACGAGCACGACCAGTGCCTTTCTGACGCCAAGGTTTCTTGCCACCACCGCGAACTTCGCCACGCTTCAAAGTTTTAGCGTGAGAACTGCGGGAATTAGCCAGATATGCGTCGTAGGCAGTCTTTAATAATTCATGATTTTCAACTTTCAAACCGAAGACGGCGGAGTTGAGTTTAGTTGTAGATTCAGCCATATTACTCCTTTCCCTCCACGGTCACAATGCCTTTTTTAGGACCAGGGACAGCGCCCTTAAGACCGATTAGATTATTTTCTTTATCAAGGTAAGCAATTACCAAATTCTTGACGGTGACTTGATCGTGACCCATACGGCCAGGCATCTTTTTGCCCTTAAAGACCTTTTGTGGGTACATCGAACCAATCGAACCAACGTGGCGGATGCTACCTTTGTTACCGTGTGTATTGCGTGATTCGATAAAATTGTAGCGCTTGACGGTACCAGCGAAACCTTTACCTTTAGAGGTGCCGGTGACTGCTACCTTATCGCCTAACTCGAAGCTCTCAACTGTGACGGTGTCGCCAGCTTTGAGTTCTTCGGGCATTTCGTCTACACGAAATTCACGCAAGACTTTAGGATTGATATTTTTGCTGGCTTTGTGCACATGGCCAGCGACCGACTTGCTCAGATTCTTACCCTGACCGTAGCCCAACTGCACAGCGTTATAACCGTCGGATTCAACGGTTTTAATCTGAGTCACTGTGGCCGGACCGGCTTGGAGGATTGTAACAGGGGTTACAACGCCATCTTCACCGATGATCTGGGTCATACCAACTTTGGTGCCGATAATGACTTTCATCCTATTCCTTTCCCTTAACTTTTATACATACAGAAGCGTAGGCCTTATGAGCAGTTTCCGTAGACTTGCCCTTTGGCCTAGCTGAGTATGTTCTAATATTAGAATATACCTTTTGATTATAGCACACTATTTCTCAATTGACAAGAGAAAATCTCCAAAAATTGGAGATTCTCTCAAAATTTGTTTTTGTGTTTACGCTTCGGCGACGTCAGCGGTGGTTGGTTCGCCTTCGGCGGACTCAACTTCTTCGCTCTCGGCACTACCAGCAATACCGGTACCTACAGGGATCTTGCGACCGATAATCACATTTTCCTTGAGGCCGTGGAGATGATCAACACGACCGTTAATAGCGGCATTAATCAAGACACGAGTGGTATCTTGGAAGGATGCGGCAGACAAGAACGAATCGGACCAGATTGATACCTTGGTAATACCAAGTAGCAACGGGGTGTATTCGATTGGTTTTTTACCAGCAGCTTCGAGCTTGCGATTTTCGTCTTTAACAGCGGCACGTGAGACCACGTCACCAGCCACAAAGGCAATAGAATCACCAGCTTCGTCTACCATCACACGGCTAAACATCTGGCGTACGATAATCTCAAGGTGTTTGGTCGAGATTTCGTGGCCCTGAGCAGCATAAACTGCCAAGACATCGTTCATGATGTAGCGCGCAGTAGCTTCAGCGCCCTTGTATTTGAGCTGATCTTGAAGATTCAAGGAACCAGCGGTTAGGCGGTCACCAGCTTTAACAGCAGTATTATTTTTAACCAAAATTTCTGCTGTACCAGGTACCTCAACTACTTCATCCGTACCATCTTCAGAGACAATCTTGATGATGTATTTATTGTTTTCTTCACGCATTTCAACTACACCATCAATTGGCGCAACATAGGCTTGGCCTTTTGGCGTACGAGCTTCCAAAAGCTCCTCAACACGAGGTAGACCACGAGCAATTTCACCGGAACCAGCAACACCAGAACCGTGTTTGGTATCGAGCGTCAACTGAGTACCAGGTTCACCGAGCGACTGAGCCGCAATTACACCTACTGGCTGATGTGCATCAACCAATTTACGGGTAGACATGTCAACACCGTAAGCTTTGCAAGGTACACCATCAACTGCAGTAGTTGTCAAGACAGACTGGATCTTAACAGATTGAATCTTGTCGTCTTTTTCTAATTGATCAGCAATATCGAGTGTAATTAACTCGTCAGCCTTGAGGTAACCCGAAACAGGTTCGGCTGTATAGCGACCAGCAATACGAGCGGCAAAGCCGATACCAGTATCTTCGGTTTCTGATTTGTAAACCATGAAGCCTGGATCATCCGCTACTTCGTCAGTGGTAAAGACATCTTGAGCCACGTCAACTAAACGACGGGTCAAATAACCAGAGTCAGCGGTACGGAGTGCCGTAGCCACCTGACCTTGACGAGCACCACGAGTTGCGATAAAGGACTCCAAGGTGTTGAGACCTTTTTTGTAGTTAGACTTCACCGGCAACTCAATCTCTTGGTTGTTAATATCAACCGTCACACCAACTTCGGCAGAAGCCAACTTCAAGTTGGACACGCTACCACGCGCACCGGAGTTAATCATCACCGCAATATCAGTGTCGGTTTCGCTCAATTTGTCTTGCAAGAGGTCAGAAATCTGCTTATCAACGTCACGCCAGTTGGCAACGGTTAAATTATAGCGCTCTTCCTCTGTAAGCATACCCTGATCGAATTGTTCTTGAATCTTGGTGGTCTTTTTGTCGCCTTCGGCAATCAATGCATCTACCTCTGGGTAAGTTGGGTAGTCATCTTTAGCTGTCGAAATAGAGGAGATTGTCTCATATTCAAAAGCTAAATCTTTGATAGCATCGGCAGTTTCAACCATCTGATCAGCACCATACATTTCAAAAATGTCAGCCATCACAGCTTTCAATTGTTTACTGGTCTGAACAGAGTTATCGTAAGGATAATCTTCTGGTAGAATTTCGTTGAATTTAACACGACCAAGGGTAGTATCACGAATTTCTTTCTTTACAAACACACGAATTGGGGTTTGCAAAGCAATATCACCACGATCGTAGGCCATCTCAGCCTCATAAACAGAGCTGAAGCTCTTTGGTTTTTCACTTTCGGTGCCTGGCTTGTTGTAAGTCAAACAGTAAATACCAAGTACGACGTCCTGGTAAATCGAAAGTACTGGCGCACCATCAGCTGGCTTCAAGAGATTCTTGCGTGAAGCCATCAATTCTTTAGCCTCAGCTTGGGCCGCTTGAGACAGAGGTAGATGAACCGCCATTTGGTCACCATCATAGTCAGCGTTAAAGCCACTAGCTACGAGCGGATGCAACTGAATAGCCTTACCTTCAATCAACTTAGGATGGAAAGCTTGAACCGAAAGACGGTGTAGAGACGGAGCACGGTTCAAAAGCACGTATTTACCCTCAATACATTCATCCAAGCCATCCCAAATCACTGGCTCGCCAGCATCAATCATGCGCGTAGCAGCACGAATATTAGAAGCGTGCTCATTAGCAATCAACCAGCTAATCACGAATGGTTTAAATAATTCTAGCGCCATTTGTTTTGGCAAACCACATTCGTCAAGCTTGAGTTCTGGACCGACCACAATCACGGAGCGACCAGAGTAATCGACACGCTTACCGAGCAAATTCTGGCGGAAGCGCCCCTGTTTACCCTTTAAGAGATCGGACAAGCTACGTAGCTTACGACGACCATTTTGCGAATTAGCCGCACGGCTACCGTGAGTAGCAGAGTTGTCGATCAAAGCATCAACCGCCTCTTGAAGCATACGCATTTCGTTACGGCAAATTACCGCTGGAGCACGCAAATCAAGCAATTTCTTGAGGCGATTATTACGGTTGATCACACGACGATAAAGATCGTTCAAATCAGAGGTAGCAAAACGGCCACCAGGGAGAGCGATCATTGGACGTAGATCTGGCGGGATTACTGGCACAACTTCCAAAATCAAATCAGTTGGTTTAATGCCAGCAGCATCCATACCTTCCAGGACCTTCAAGCGTTTAAGCAAGCGTTTCTGCTTCTGGCCTTTAGTACCTTCGGCTTCTGCACGCAAATCAGCAATCATCGCCTTGAGGTCAATTTCACCCAAAATCTTTTGTAAGGCGGTAGCGCCCATCTCAACGGTAATCAAATCAATATATTCTTCTGGCAAATTGCGATAATTCACCTCTGAAATAATATTGCCTTTTTGCATGTTGTCGAGGATGTTTTTACGATTATTAAAATCGGTCTCAAGCTCTTCGTACTCTTTGGTACGTTCAGATTCAAGAGCTTTTTTATCAGCTTCTTTATTCTCGAGTTCTTTATCGTAACGGATACGAATCGCTTCACGAGCGGCTTTGGTTTGTTTTTCCAAACCAGCTAAGTTTTCGGCAACTTTTTTATCATCCACATCAATCATCAGATAGGAATCAAAGTAAACCACACGCTCAATATTGCGAACTGTTAAATTCAACAATACGCTCAAAGCACTAGGAGTGCCACGCATAAACCAAATGTGCGCCACAGGGGCAGCCAAAGCAATATGGCCCATGCGCTCACGACGAGAAATCGATTTGGTAACCAAATTCCCTTCCTTGTCGACCGCGGCCTCACGAGAACGTACACCCTTCAATTTGGCATCGTGTGGATTAATATCTTTAACAGGACCAAAGATACGTTCACAGAACAACCCATCACGTTCTGGTTTTTGGGTACGATAGTTAATAGTTTCCGGCTTTAAAACTTCACCATAGCTCCAGTTGAGGATATCTTCCTTACTGGCAACTGCTAAACGAATTGCATCAAAGTCGTTTGCGCTAATAAAATTATCCATCCAAGCCATTTTAGTTCTCCTCTCCGAGGTCGGTAGTTGCTTCGTCATCCGACTCTGTTATTTCTACACCTTCACCGAGCAACTCTTCGGCTTCTTCGTCGTCGAGATCAACCAGATCTCCCGACTCGGGCTCTTTGCGGGACTCCTCCCGCGCCGCTGCATATATTTTCTCGTCCTTTTGGGATTCGGCAATCTCACGAGATGTCTGCTCAATCACTTCGTCAGCATCGCTAGATTCACCGTGATCCAAAAGATCAACCTTCAAGCCTAAGCCCTGGAACTCTTTCACCAACACGTTAAAACCTTCTGGAAGTTTTGGACCTTCAATTGGTTCACGTTTGATGATAGCTTCGTAAGCTTTGGCACGGCCATACACATCATCGGACTTAATAGTCAACATCTCTTGAAGTGTGGTAGCAGCACCATAAGCTTCGAGTGCCCACACCTCCATCTCACCAAAGCGCTGACCGCCATTCTGGGCTTTACCGCCCAACGGCTGTTGGGTAACCATAGTATATGGACCAGTGGAACGAGCGTGAATTTTGTCCTCAATCATGTGGTGAAGCTTCAAAATGTGCATCACACCAACAGCGGTCGGCTCGTCAAATGGTTCACCAGTGAGACCATCATAAAGTTGGACACGGCCATTAGCTGGGAAGCCGGCTTTAACTAACTCTTTAGAAATTGTTTCATCTGGTACGCCGTTAAATGATGGTGTGGCAACTTTGTAACCTAAAGCACGGGCAGCCATACCAAGGTGAGTTTCGAACAACTGACCGAGGTTCATACGGCTTGGCACACCCATTGGCGACAAGATAATGTCAACAGGGGTACCATCTTCCATAAACGGCATATCCTCAACAGGGAGAATGCGAGAAATTACACCCTTATTACCATGACGACCAGACAACTTATCACCGACGTCAATTTTACGCATCTCAGCGACAAAAATCTTAATCTGCATCAAGACGCCAGATTTCAATTCGTGGCCTTGTTCACGGGTATAAACACGCACATCCACAACTTTACCAGTGGAAGAACCATTCATACGTACAGAGGTATCACGTACATCTTTGGCTTTCTCACCGAAGATAGCACGAAGTAAACGTTCCTCAGAGCTAAGCTCTTGCTCGCCCTTAGGAGTAATTTTACCAACCAAGATATCACCAGGCATCACTTCGGCACCAACGGTCACGATGCCATCTTCGCCAAGGTGACGTAGAGAATGTTCTGGTACATTTGGAATATCGCGGGTGACTTGTTCTGGACCAAGTTTGGTATCGCGCACCTCAACATCAAAATCTTTAATGTTAATAGAGGTGAGGCTGTCGTCTTGGACGAGGCGCGAAGAAATTACAATCGCGTCATCCATGTTGTAACCACGCCAAGGCATAAAGGCGACAGTCAAGTCTTTACCAAGTGCCAACTCACCATCAGCGATCGAAGCGCCCTCAATTAAAACATCACCTGGGTGGACAGTTTGCCCACGAGTAACCTTAGTGCGCTGATTGTAACAACGATCGTCGTTAGTCTTGGAGAAATGAACTAGTTTGTATTCTTTCTTCCCTAATTTACCATTGTATTTAACGATAACGGACTCGCTGTCGGCTTTTTCAACTTTACCAAGTCCTTCAGCACGAACCAATTGAGAGGTGTTTTCGGCAATTGGTTTTTCGAGGCCAGTACCAACAGTTGGTGTATCGTTACGTAGTAGCGGTACAGCTTGTTTCTGCATCGCGCAGGCCATCAAAGAACGGTCAACACGGTTTTTCTCAATAAATGGAATTAAGTTAGCAGCCGTACCGAGAATCTCTTTGTGAGTCGCATCCACGTGAGTTACACGATTAGCTTCAACCTGGCTAGGTGAACCATGGACACGGGCCGACACCCATTTGTCCACAAATTTGCCCGTTTTGTCTAATTTAACAGAAGCGTCCGCGATAATCATCTCGTCTTCTGCAGCAGCATCTACGTAGACAACATCGGTGGTAACTTTACCATTTTTGACCACACGATAAGGGGCCTCAATGAAGCCATATTTATTAATACGGGCGTAAGTGGCAAGGTTAAGCACCAAACCTACGTTCGCACCTTCCGGAGTCTCAACGGTACAAATACGACCATAATGAGTCGGGTGAGCATCACGCACATCGAAACCAGCGCGTTCACGAGTCAAACCGCCAGGGCCCATTGAACTGAGACGACGTTTGTGTGAAATCTCAGAAAGTGGGTTGGTTTCGTCCATCAGCTGAGACAATTGCGAGCTGGCAAAGAATTCCTTGACAGCGGCCACTACTGGACGTGAATTTAATAGTTGTGACGGCGTCACCTCATCTGGGTTCGCCATTGACATACGGTCCAAAATATTACGTTGTAGGCGCAACATACCAAGACGGAATTGGCGTTGGACCAATTCGCCAACCAATTTCACACGACGATTAGATAAGGAGTCAATATCATCGGCTGGTTCTTGAGTATTATTAAGACGGATAATTTCACTGATGATCGCAATCAGATCTTTCATCTGTAAAGTACGGTGTTTGGCATCGTTTGGCGTATCAAAACCAAGGCGCTGGTTGAGTTTATAGCGGCCAACATTAGATGAATCATAGCGCTTAGGGTCAAAGAAAGTGCGCTCAATCATCTGTTTGGCGTTTTCAACATTGGCAAGATCGCCAGGGCGCAAACGGCGATAAACTTCGATCAAAGCTTCTGGACGGGTGCTGGTAGTATCTTTGGCAAGAGTATTTTCGATATATTTAATCTCGCCAGTATCAACTGCTTCAAAAGCTTTCTTGATTTCAGAATTTTTCTCCACCCCTAATGCACGTAACAGGGTAGTAACAGGGATTTTGCGGCGGCGGTCAATTTTAACATAAATCGCATTGTGTGCGGCGGTTTCAAATTCCAACCAAGCTCCACGACCAGGGATAACTTTAGCACCATAATGATTGCGTCCGCTGATACGAGTAGCGTTAAAGAAAACACCAGCTGAACGAATCAACTGCGAAACGACCACACGCTCGGTACCGTTAATAATAAAGCTGGCACGATCGGTCATCCAAGGATAATTACCAAAGTAAATCTCTTGGGTTTTGGTCTTATTGTTAGTTTTGTTGGTTAATTCCACCTTGACATACAGGGGAGCTTCGTAAGTTGCTAAATTATATTTAGCATCACGTTCACTTTCGGCCGGAGCTCGAAATTCGTAATCTTTAAATCTGAGTGACAACTTCTGACCGGTGTAATCGTCAATCGGATTTAATTCGTTAAAGACCTCGCGTAGGCCATTTTTGATAAAATCTTCCCAGCTGTCCGTCTGATGCGCGATCAAATCAGGGACAGGGAGTACGGAGACGCTCTCGTTTAAATACGCACGAGCGCCGTCTTGGACCTTTTTATCCACATTCACCTCTTTAAGTATTAGTATTTAGTATTCTCAGCGCCGAAGAAAACTGCCCTATTTCGCACTTAGAAACGCCACTTTCTTGATGCACCCAAAAATACGGCATACTACTTCTTATACCCAAGTGTATCATGAGTTGTCAATTTTGACAACACTTTTCTACCAAAAAACCACCCCTGGAGGAGTGGTTTTTTAGCAAAATTAGCTCTCAACTCTAATTAAATATCGAGATCATCGAGGTCAGCGAGCTCAGCGCGAGTCTTAGCGGCGAGATCGGATTCCTCTTCCTCTGGCTCTTCAACTGGAGCCTCTTCAACAGGGGCTTCCTCGGCCGGAGCTTCAGCTTCAACTGGAGCTTCTTTGGCCGGTTTTTCTTCCTTAGCTGGGGCTTTCTCCTTAGGAGCCACTTCCCCACCTTCATCAGTGTTGATAATCTTCAAATTATAGCGAGCACCGTTTTTGGTCCCAAGCACACGCAACAAAGTGCGCAAAGATTGAGCAGTAGCACCACGTTTACCGATGACGCGTCCGACATCTTCTGGGTCTACGGTTAGGCTCAAAAGCACACCACGCTCATCAATTTCGCGCTCGACAACGACTTTGTCTGGATTGCTGACTAAAGTTTTGACAATAAATTCTACGAATTGTTGGTCAATAGTTGACATACGGATTCTCCTTCTTTTAAATTACTGTGTTCATTATAGCATAAGTTTTATGCTTCGGCAGGTTTTTCTTCAGCTGGTTTTTCGGTCTCTTCAGCTGGCTTTTCTTCCTCAACAGGGGCTTCTTCCTTTGGAGCTTCTTCAGTTGGAGCTTCAGCTTCAGCAGGAGCTTCGGCTTCGGCCGGTGCTTCTTCAGCAGGAGCCTCAGGTTCGGCCGGGCGGTTTTTACGCAATTTATCAGCGTTCTTGGTTTCAGCCTTTTTCTTGGTGCGTTCTTTGTACCAAGCTGGTAATTTAATGCCGTTTTTCTTCAAAATGAAGGCCACGCGACTAGACGGCTGAGCACCGTGCTCGAGGTAAAATTTAATCTTTTCTTTGTCCAAAGTGATAGCTTTGGTGTGGGGGTTGTAGTGGCCGACCTCTGCTACAACACGTCCCGACAAGGGGTGGCGTTGCGCTTCTTGGACGATTATCCGATACACAGGATAGTGTGCTCGGCCATTACGTTGCATACGAATCGCAAGCATATTTTCTCCTAATTGTTAATAACAGGACTGATTATACCAAAATTCAAAGCAAAAGTAAAGGCCCCTTCAATGAAGGGGCCCGAGATGGTGTGTTTATGGCTTGATTGTTCTTTTGTGTTTACGGAAATTCCGTGACAAAAGTTCTGTAAATGGATATTTGCGCGGTACTTTAGCCTGCTCCTTAATCAATTTACGCGAACGTTGCCTCTCATAGTCGGTCATTTGCTTGATATATTTCATAAAGTCATCAGTGGACAAAGACTTAAAGCCCAAATCCATACCAACGGCAGATACGTCACTCACGGCTTCTTCTAAAGAGGTCCATGAATTATCATAGGCACTCTGTAGATAAGGCCATTTACTTTGATAAGTGTCGCGAAAAACGTCTTTTACACGTTGACTAGGATAAGCATCTTGCATGTTGTCATAGATGCCCGCTACCTGAGAAAAAGTAGACCAAGCTTCTCACGCCGTTCAAACATTTTTTCAATATCTACAAGTGGTATTTTGAGCAATATCCACAAAAGGGCATTTTCCGTTTTCACCAGCACAACTCTCGCTATTGTAACAATCACCATCTTCGCCTTGCCGCAAAGGGCAAGTTAGATATGTATTCTCTTCCATACATATCACCTACCTTTCTCTAAATGTGCTTTTGGCTCCATCTCTCCAAACGTATAGGTCAATTATACCACACTACCCCTAAAATGTCAATGGTTAACAATCCTAATATGGTATGCTATAATGAGTACATAAATGGAGCAACGAGCCTAGAACTCGATGCCCCTTTGGATGTGAACCGGCTAAGTAGTTTTAGTCGGTCTTTTTGGTCTTGGGTCTCGAGAGGTTTCAAATCACAGACCAAAAATTTACACACCACGGCGACCATCATACCATACTTGTCAAATGGGCCGAAGCATAAGTATGATAACAGAGGCTAAGCGCGGTTTTGTTTGCGGAGGCGGAGAATGAGGGAGAGGATGAGGGCGATCAGGCCGAGGGAGAGGATGCCAAGGCAGATAATCAAGAACCAGTTGGGGGAGTTATTGGTGGCGGAATTGACTACACCTTGCGGGACGACGTAACCGTCCGCGGCGTCGGTGCTGCCGTCGCTGTTGGAGCTAGAGTTATAAACGTTGTTGTAGGTGTTATTAACGTTATTTTCTGTGCCACCGCCGCCGCCAGGGTTGTCTGGATTAGCTGGATCTGGGGTAGGGCTTTGGACGTACTCAGCTAAGCAACGTATATATTGACCGAGGTCGCGCTCGCGGCCGCCCATAGGACTCGAGGTGTACTGACTGAAGTACAGATAGTACGCGTAGTTGCTGCCGCTGACAGCACTGGACCAATAGTTCCCGTCGTCGCCGAGACCGCCGCGAGAGCCCGAGAGTACGAATCCAGAACGCACCAACCACAAAGGGTCTTGTCTAATCTTGATGAAGCCGTCTGTGGCATAGGAAGTACTAGTATCGCTACTGGTGATGCCGGTAGTGTGGAGCAGG